>CAWVLE010000088.1:0-4282 GCA_963929805.1 uncultured Eubacteriales bacterium
CGGATTCGTGCGCCTTGCGCTGCAAGGCTTCCTTACGCTGTTTCCCGCCCGGGAGCCCCTTGGGGGCGAGAGGGAAACAGCGCTTTACACTCGAAAAAGGACGCCGCAGGCGGACTTTTTCGACACACTGGCCCGCTCCGTTCGCTTAAACGCGCAGGAGCGGGCTTTGGTTTTCGCTTTAAGCGGCGCGCCCGAACGAAATGGAGGTTACAGGTTCCAGATTTCGCGCGCGTACTGCTCGATCGTACGGTCGGCGGAGAACTTGCCCGCGCCCGCCACGTTGCGCAGGCATTTTTCGCTGAAGGCGCGTATGTCGCGGTAATCGCGGTTGGCGCGCAGCCGGGCCTGCATATAGGCGTCAAAATCCTTGAGCACAAAGTAATGGTCGGGCGCGTGCCAGCTTGCGCCGTTAAGCAGCGCTTCGTACAGCTCGCGCAGCATGCCGTCGCCGTCCTCGAACGTGCCGTCGATCAGCGTGTCCATGGCCCGGCGCAGCAGGGGATTGCCCTCGTATATTTCGCGCGGGTTGTACTGGCCCTTGATCGCGTTTAGCTCGTCCACCGTCGCGCCGAATATGTAGTTGTTCCCGGCGCCGGCCTGTTCCACGATTTCGATGTTGGCGCCGTCGTAGGTGCCCAGCGTCACCGCGCCGTTGAGCATCAGCTTCATATTGCCGGTGCCGCTGGCCTCGGTGCCGGCGGGCGAAATCTGCTCGGAAATATCGGCGGCAGGGATGATGTGCTCGGCGTAGGAACAGTTGTAGTTTTGCACAAACACCACTTTCATGCGTTCGTTAACCTGCGCGTCGGCGTTGACCAGCTGCGCGATTTGGTTGATAAAGCGTATGATGGCCTTGGCGCGGTCGTATCCGGGCGCGGCCTTCGCGCCGAATATGAAGGCGGTGGGCGTAAAATCGGCAAGCGCGCCGTCTTTCAGCTGGAAATACAGCCCAAGTATGCCCAGCGCGTTAAGCAGCTGGCGTTTGTATTCGTGCAGCCGCTTTACCTGCACGTCAAAGATCATATTTTCGGACAGCTCCACGCCCTCGCGCTGGGCGATGATGCGCGCAAGCTGGGCCTTTTTTGTCTGCTTGACGGCGTGGAAGCGGTCGCACAGCGCGTTGTCGATCATGCCGTTTAGCGCCTTTAGCTGGTATAGATCGGTTATAAAGCCGCCGCCCAGCTTTTCGGTGAGCAGTTCGGTCAGCTCTTCGTTGCACAGCCCCAGCCAGCGACGCTGGGTAATGCCGTTGGTCTTGTTCTGGAACCGGTCGGGATAGAGCGCGTACCAGTCGCGGAACACGTCCTTTTTGAGGATTTCGGTGTGTATCTGGGCCACGCCGTTGGTGGCGTGGCAGGCGTATACCGCCAGGTGCGCCATGTGTACCCGGCCGCCCTCCACGATGCACAACCGGTTGGAAAGCGCCGCGCCGCGCTCGGCCATTTCCTTTTCAAACCGCGCGTTGATCTTTTTGATGATGGAAACCATCTGGGGCGATACGGCGCGCAGCAGCGCTTCGTCCCATTTTTCCAGCGCTTCCTGCATGATGGTGTGGTTGGTGTAGGAGAAAGTGCGCGTGGCGATCTCAAACGCCGTCTCAAAGTCCACGCCTTCGTCCGACAGCAGGCGAATCAGTTCGGGAATGGCCATCACCGGATGGGTGTCGTTAAGCTGCACGGCGTACATATCGGCAAAGCGCGAATAGTCGCCGCCGTAAATCGCGCGATAGCTCCTAAGCAGGTCCTGAAGCGTGGCGCTGCACATTACGTACTGCTGTTTTACGCGCAGCAGCTTGCCCGCGCGGGCGGTGTCATTGGGGTAGAGGAATTTGGTAATATCCTCGGCGCGGTTTTTATCCGCGCAGGCCTGGGCGTATTTTTGCGCGTTGAACAGCGCAAAATCCACCTCGCGCAGGCTTTCGGTCTGCCACAGCCGCAGCGTGGCGATATTTTTTGCGCCATAGCCAATGATGGGCATATCGTAGGGCACCGCGCGCACCGCGCCGCAGCGCATCGGCACGATCACCGCCAGCTCGTCGCGGCGAATGCTCCACGGGTCGCCGTAACGCGCCCAGTCGTCGGGCGCTTCCACCTGGCGAAAGTTTTCAAACGACTGCTTGAACAGCCCGTAGCGGTAGCGCAGCCCGTATCCGTCCAGCGGCACGTTGTGGGTTGCGGCGCTGTCCATAAAACAGGCGGCCAGCCGGCCAAGCCCGCCGTTGCCAAAGGCGTCGTCCTCGATTTCTTCCAACAGGGCGATGTCCACGCCCCGCCTGGCCAATAGATCGCGCGCCTCTTTAAGCAGGCCCATGCAGTACAGGTTGTTGTATATCATGCGGCCCACCAGGTATTCGGCCGAAATATATACCGCGCGGCGTTTGCCCGCGCGCTCCGCCTCGCAGCGCATCCAATCCTCCGACAGCGCCACCATGGCGGACGCGGAAAGCGCGTCGTGCAATTCTATGGCCGAGGCGCGCTCAAGCGTGGTATGGTGCTGGGCGGCCAGTATCCGGGCGGCCCGTTCGATCAGCGTTTTTGCGTCCGTCATATTCATTTCCCCCTCGCGGTTTTCCGGTTAAGCTCTTTAAGCCAGTTGGACAGCTCTTTATCCGCGGCGCCCTCGCGCATGCGCCACAGCCAGTTGTTGCCGATGGTGCCGGGCAGGTTCATCCGCGCGTGCCCGTCCAGGCCCAACGCGTCCTGCATGGGCACGATGACGGTGTTTGCGCGGCTGCCAAACAGCGCCGAGATAAAGGCCTCGCGTACCTCGCCGTCGGTCTCAAAGTGGAGCGCCTCGCGCGCGAGCGCTTTTTGCTCGTCGGTCGCCTTGGCCCACCAGCCCAGCAGCGTGTCATTGTCGTGCGTGCCCGTATAGGCCACGCAGTTTTCCGGGTAATTATCCGGCAGGCCGGGATCGCTTAAGTCGGTATCAAAGCCGAAGCACAAAATCTTCATGCCCGGATACCCGCAATAGCGCTTTACGTGGATAACGTGCTCGCTGACCACGCCCAAATCCTCGGCGATTACGCACAGCTTGGGCAGCTTTTTGCGCACCACCTGGAAAAACTTTTTGCCCGGCCCGTAGACCCACATCCCCACCCGCGCGTTTTTCGCGCCGTAGGGGATGGAATAGTAATTGGCAAAGCCGATAAAGTGGTCCACGCGCAACATGTCGAACATCTCGCCGGCCGCGCGCAGCCGCTCGATCCACCAGTCAAACTCGCGCTTTTTCATGGCCTTCCAGTCGTAAAGCGGATTGCCCCACAACTGGCCGTCCTCGCTGAAATAGTCGGGTGGAACGCCCGCCACCCGCGTGGGCGTCAGGTTTTCGTCCAGCTGAAACTCTTCGGGATGCGCCCACAAATCGGCCGAGTCCTCGGCCACGTAGATGGGCATGTCGCCAAAAAGCTTGATCCCGCGCATGTTGGCGTAATTTTTAAGCGCCGCCCATTGCTCGAAAAACAGCGCCTGCACGAACAGGTGATACTCGATTTCGTCGCTCAGCAGCGCGCGGTATTTGGCCAGCGCCGCCTTGTCGCGCCTGCGCAGCGCCTGATCGGGCCACTTCATCCAGGAAATATCCCCAAAATGGCGCTTGATCGCCGCAAACAGCGCGTAATCGTCCGCCCAGGCGTGGCGCTGTTTAAATTCCCGGGCCAGCTCGGCGCTGCGCGTCCGGTCGCGCTCAAAAGCCGCGCGCAGCATTTTTTCGCTGCGCCGCCGGGCGCGTTCATAATCGACAAGTTCGGGGTTTTCCACATCTTCGGGCGGCAGCGCGGCCTCTAAATACCCGGCCGCCACCAGATCGCCCTCGTCGATCAACAGCGGGTTGCCCGCGAAGGTGGACGCGCTCTGATAAGGCGATTCGCCGTATCCGGTCGGGCCGATGGGCAGAACCTGCCAAACCGTCATGCCCGAATCGCGCAGAAAATCGACAAACTGGCGCGCGCAGGCGCCCAGCGTGCCGACGTATCCGGGAGACGGAAGCGAAGTGATGTGCAAAAGTATGCCGCTTTGACGCACGATTATATACCTCCATCCGGCGTCCCAAAACGCAAAAAGGGCCGCAAACATTAAGCCCAACAGCCCGCATTGGCGCTTTGGACCCCGCATTAATATCCATAGGGCGGCGTAGCGCCGCCCCTCAGAGCGCTGATAAAGCCTGCAAACGCAAAAACCGCTTCTGAAAGGAAAAAAGAGGAAGCGATTTTTGCTTACGGCGTCAGCGTCACTTGCAAACGGCGGTCACTTACGTTTAAGTAAGCTCCCTTGTTTGCAAGTTC
>CAWVLE010000089.1:0-7471 GCA_963929805.1 uncultured Eubacteriales bacterium
TTGCGCTCCATCTCCAGCCGCGCCAGCTCCTGCGCCCGGCTGGCCTCCTCACGCGCGCGCGTAAGCAGCGCGTTTTGCCTTTTGTACACGCGCCGGGCGCTCAACGTGCCGGTAAAAGCGACAATCGCCGAAAACAGCGCGGATAGCGTGATATAGACGCGGTACAGGTTTTGCCTGCTGGCAAAGGAGCGGCTGGCCAGGTAGGAAAACAGTTCCAGCGCCACGCCGTTAAAGGCGAAATCCACAAACCAGGCCAGCCCCATCAAAAGCACAAATATCATTACGCCAATGGCCGCGCCCTTCAGCCAAAATTTTCCGCCGCTATTTTTCAATTTTATACCCCACTCCCCACACGGTTTTGATGTAACGGGGCCGGTCGGGCGAATCGGAAAGCTTTTCCCGCAGGTGGCGTATGTGCACCATTACGGTGTTTCCGGAATTGCTTAAATACTTTTCGCCCCACACCTGTTCAAACAGCGTTTCGGCCGATATCACCCGCCCGGCGTTTTCGCACAGCAGCTTTAGGATGGAAAATTCCGTAGGCGTAAGGCTGAGCGGGCGTTCGTCCAAAAAGCACTCGTGCGAGGCCGGATCCAGCCTCAGCCCGCGCACGCACAGCGCGCCTGCGTCCGCGTCGTTTAAACCGGCGTTGTAACGCGTATACCTGCGCAGCTGCGCCTTGACCCGCGCTACCAGTTCCAGCGGACGAAAGGGCTTGGTCACGTAATCGTCCGCGCCCAGCGAAAGCCCGCGTATCTTGTCGATCTCCTCTTCCTTGGCGGTCAGCATCAGTATGGGATAGGTAAAACGGCTGCGTATGCGGCGGCATATCTCATAGCCGTCCATGTCGGGCAGCATCACGTCCAGTATGGCCATATCCGGCCGCTGCGTGCACGCGTATTCCAGCGCCGGCCCGCCCGAATAAAACACGGCCACCTCAAATCCCTCGTTTTTCAGATAGAAAGCCACCAGGTCGGCCAACTCCCGTTCGTCGTCCACCACCATAATCGTCTCAGCCATCGTATTATCACCCGGAATAATATTACGTTTAATCTGACGCGGTGTCAATGACAAAATCAAAGTAGATGTGCGGATAGGGTTCGTCGCGCAGCTGATAGTGCCACCACTCGCTTTCATAGGCGCAAAAGCCGCTTTGCTCCATAATGCGGCGCAATAGCGCGCGGTTGCGCGCCGCCTCCGCGCGGATGCCGGGCGCGCCGTGACCGGAGCGCGCGTCCATCAGGTCAAATCCGCCGTCCATGTCCAGCTGCGCTCCCGTGCCGGCGCATACCAGCGTCAGATCCACCGCGCCGCCCCGGCTGTGCGCCGAGCGCGGAGCAACATAACCCATGGGCACGATGTCGCGCCGGTCGATGTTGGGGTAATAGCGCGCCTTGGTGCGTCCGTCCTCGGGCGCGGCCGCCCAACGCAAAAACGCGTCCACCGCGCGCTGGGGACGGTAGGCGTCCCACACCATAAGTTCCAGCCCGCGTTCCCGCGCCGCGTCCTGCGCGCCCTTAAGCGCGCGCGCCAGCTCAAGCGAGCCCGCGACCCGCGCCGCGCGATAGCCGTCCACCTTTGCGCCCGTAAAGTTATCCTGCGCGGCGTAGCGCGCGTCCTGCTTAAGGCCCGGTATGATTTCATCCAGAAACACAAATCCGCTATGCATGGCTTTCTCTCCTTTGCGCGTATTCTTCCAGCGTCCAGTGATTGCGCTGCATTTCCAGCGCCGCCGCGCGGCCTACGTACCGGAAGTGCCAGGGCTCGAAGGGCACGCCGGTAATTTCCTGCGCGCCGTCCGGATAGCGCGGTATAAACCCAAATTCCCAGCAGTTGCGTAGCAGAAATTCATATTGGACGCTGTCTTCAAAGGGCGTCTGACCGCTGCGCGCCGTCACGTCCATGGCCAGCCCGGTTTCATGCTCGCTGGCGCCCGGGGGCGCGGCCAGGCCCTCCCCGTCGGATTCGTACAGCGCGCGCTGCTGCTCTCGCGTGCGGTAGCCGCTGGTTACCACAAAACCGGCGACGCCCTGGGCCGCCGCGCGCGCAAAGAGCTGGTTGGCCGCCTCCAGCACGTAGCTTTCCAGCGCGATATCGGCCGAGGCGATCTCAAATGTGCGCCGCGCGCCGAACAGCTCAATCAGTTCCCTGGGCCGGTAATCCTCCGGCAGCGGATTTTGCGCGTTAACCAGCAGCGTGTTCTGTTGCGTGGGCGCCGGCGCGCGGGCGTAATCGGCCGGGTTATAAAACACGACGCGGCACCGCACCCGCTCCATTACGCCCGGGCCGGCCAGAACCAGCGCCGCGCCCAACGCCGCCGCGGCCGCGCAGCGCGCCCAATGGCGTTTTAGCGTCCTCATCGCGCGCCTCCCCGCCGCGTAAGCGCCGATTGGATCAGCCTGTCCACCACGGCGGCCATATCCATCCCCGCGGCGGCCATCATGCGCGGGTAGCGGCTGTAACTGGTCAGCCCGGGCATGGTGTTTACCTCGTTAAGCACCGCCTCGCCCCGGGGCGTTAAAAACATGTCCACCCGCGCCAGGCCCTCGCAGCCCAGCGCGCGGTATACCGTGACCGCGGCCCGCTCAATGGTTTCGCGCTGCCGCGCGGTAATGGGCGCGGGCGCTACCACGCGCGCGTTTTCGCTGCCCTGCTCCGGATTTTTTTCCTGATGGATTCGGAAAAATCCGCCCGAGAGCGTAATCATATCCAGCGCGCCCACGAAGGGCGACTGCGCCCCGCCCAACAGCGCGCAGCCGATTTCCATGCCCTCGACCGCCTCCTCGACCAGCACCTTGCCGTCATACGCGCGCGCCGCGTTTAACGCCGCCTCCATCTGTTCCGGCGCGTCCACCCGGCTCACGCCAAAGGAAGACCCCGAGCGCGCGGGTTTTACAAAGCGGGGGTAGCCGATATCCAGCCTTTGCGCCGTCTCGCCTTCGTAAAGCACCCGGTAGCGCGGCACGCGCACCCCCGCCTCGCGCGCCACGGCGTAGCTGAGCGCCTTGTCCATGCCCAGCGCGCCCGCCGTCACGCCGCAACCCGCGTACGGGATGCGCGCAAGCTCCATCAGCCCCTGCATCGCGCCGTCCTCGCCCCAGCGGCCGTGCAGCACGATCAGCGCCGCGTCCACCGCCGCCGGGCAAAGACGTCCGGCCGCGTCTTCCATAAGCAGCCCTTCGCCCGCCGCGATCAGCGCGCGCCGCCCGGGCGCGTCCGTGGCCCACGGCCCGTCCACCGCGCGCCACGCGCCGTCTTTTTCGCCGTAAAGGTAGATGGGCTCATATTTTTCCTTATCCAGACAGCGCGCGACCTCGCGCGCCGATTTTACCGATACGCCGCGCTCCTCGGACCGTCCGCCGAACAGCACCAGTATTTTCAGCTTTTTCATCTTTTACTACCTCCCTTTTCGCGTGCGGCGCCTGGCCGTCCACGCCGTTAATTAAACCACGCGCGCCCATTTGATTTTCGGCGATTGGGCTTAGGCCGGCCTTAAGATTTTCTTATTTCGGCCGGGCTTAAGAAAAAAACAAGTTTTTCCCAAGCCGCGCTTAAAGGCGGCGCGCGCGCGGCGTGCTACCATTGCGCACAGCATCTGACAGGAGGTAGACCTAAATGAAAAGCAGATATCTTACCGAGCGACTGCCCTTTTTGCTGCCGCTGCGCCTGCGCCAGCGCAAAATGTGGTATTACGCCAAAATGCGCTTTGACGGCAACCGCTACGCCGTAACCAGGCGGCCCCTGTTCGCGCACACGCTGTGCGAGCAGCGCTCGCTTTTGATTAACGAACACACCGGCGCGGATATCGCCTATCAATACAACAAGGCGCACAATCTGCGCCTGGCCGCGCAGGCGATTTCGGGCGTGGTCGTTATGCCGGGTGAAACCTTTTCGCTGTGGCGCCTGGCGCGCCACGCGGACCGGCGCGAGCGCTACCGGGACGGGCTGTGCGTACACAACGGCCGCCTGGTGGCCGTGTACGGCGGCGGGCTGTGTCAATTAAGCAATCTGCTGTTTTTGCTCTTTCTCGCCACGCCGCTTACCATCGTGGAGCGCCATACGCATAAGGTAAAGGAATTTCCAAACCCCTCCCCCGACGATCTGTGCGGCGTGGACGCCACCATACTGGAAGGTTGGCTGGACCTGCGCGCGCGAAACGATACGGACACGCCCCTGCAAATTTTCCTGAGCGTGGACGAAAAATACCTGAGCGGAAAGATTTTAACGCCGCGCGAACTATCCGAGCGCTACGGGGTTATCAACCAGGGCCTTCGGTATTTTGAAAAGGACGGCCAAATGTACGAATCGGTTACAGTCGTGCGCCAGACGCTTGACGCGCGCACCGGCGCGCTGCTCGGCCAGACGCCGCTTTATACGAACGTGTGCAAATTGGGCTATGATCCCGCCGGAGCCAGGTAATATGTAATGTTTTTGTTAAATTCAAATTTCGGCATAAATGTTAAAACCAAACGCCCAGGTTGTACGTCCAATATATACCAAAATAATCTAGGCGGGGGTGTGGCTATGAAAAGCAGGTTTATGCGGGTAATCGCGTTGCTGGCGGCGCTTACGTTACTGGCGGGTATGGTGGCCGTACCTGCTATGGCGCAGGGGACGTCGCGCGCTGCTTACAAAACGCTAAGAAAAGGCGACAAGGGCGAAAACGTAGCCGTAATGCAGCAGCGGCTAAAACAGTTGGGTTGCCTGTACGGGAAGGTAGACGGCATATTTGGCGTAGACACCTACGACGCGGTACGGCGTTTTCAGGCCACGCTGAATATCGAGGCCACCGGCGTGGCCAGCGGCGCGCTGCAACAGCGCATGTACCAAAAGAACGCGCCCAAGTACAACCGCTACGTGAGCGTAGGCTACCGGCAAAAGGGCATCCGCGTAAAGGATTTGCAAAGAAAGCTTAAGGGCTTGGGCTATCCGTACGTAAAGGTAAACGGCGTATTTGACGCGGCCACGCTCAAGGCGGTGCGCCTGTTCCAGGGCGACAACGGCTTTAAGGAAACTTCTAAAATGAGCGCCACCAACCTCAAGCGCCTCTACGGTGGCAAGGCAGCAAAATTTGTCAAGTATGCTATGCTTGAGCGTGGCGACCGCGGCTACCGCGTAAAACTGATGCAGGCGCGTCTTAAAGCGCTGGGCTACCTGAAAGGCACGGTGGGCGGCAGTTACGACCAGAAAACCGCTTCAGCGGTATCGGCCTTCCAAAAGCGCGCCAAGATAAGCGTGACCGGTAAGGCGGGCGTAGTTACGCTTAAAAAGCTGTATTCCAAAAAGGCGCCGCGCGCGCCCAAGAGCAACATCTAAATTCGGTTAGCGCGCGCTCTTAAGCCGCGTCAAGGGCGCCGGACGGCTAAAAGCGCCGGTCCGGCGCTTTTGTTTGTAAAACGAAAAGAGCCGCGGCGCGACAGTTTACGCGCCCGGCTCTACGGACAAATTCGTTTGCGGCGACGCCGCCCGCGCTATTGCTGGGGCGGCTTTTTTCGGCCGGTCACGCGGTTAAGCAGCATAATCGTGCCGATGATCACGGCGGTTACCAGAAATATGCCCACCATGCCCTGCGCCAGCACCTGCAGGGAAACGCGAAAGTTTTCCATAATCATTTATTGCCGCCCTCCTTATCCGATCAGGTTGAGGATCATGCCGCCGGCGATAACCGAGGCGATCTGCCCGGACACGTTAACGCCGATGGAGTGCATCAGCAAAAAGTTCTGGTTATCCTCGGCCAGGCCCATCTTATGCACCACGCGCGCGGACATCGGGAAGGCCGATATGCCCGACGCGCCGATCATGGGGTTGATCTTGTTCTTGGTAAACAGGTTAAGCAGCTTGGCAAACATCACGCCGCCCACCGTGTCAAATATAAAGGCGATAAGGCCCAGGCCCAATATCATCAGCGTGCGCACGGTGAGAAAATCGCTGGCCTGCATGCGCGCCGCGATGGTGATGCCCAGAAACAGCGTAACCAGGTTGGCCAGCACCTTTTGCGCGGTTTCGGAAAGGTTGTTAAGCACGCCGCATTCGCGCAGCAAATTGCCAAACATCAAAAAGCCGATCAGCGCCACCGAACGCGGCGACACGATGCCGGTAATCATGGTAATAATGATGGGGAACAGTATGCGCGTGGCGCGGCTGACGTCCTTTTGCTCGTAGGGCATGCGGATCAGCCGTTCTTTTTTGGTGGTGATCAGACGGATGACCGGCGGCTGCACGATGGGCACCAGCGCCATATAGCTGTACGCCGCCACGATGATCGCGCCCAGATAGTTGGATTTAAAATAGTTGGCGACGAAAATCGAGGTGGGGCCGTCCGCCGCGCCGATAATGGCGATGGAAGCCGCGTCCTTGAGCTCAAAGCCCATCAGCGAGGCCATGCACAGCGTAAAGAATATGCCGAACTGGGCGGCCGCGCCAAACAGCATCAGCTTGGGATTGCTAAGCAGCGGCCCGAAATCGATCATCGCGCCGATGCCGATAAACAAAAGCAGCGGGAACAACTCGTTGGCGATGCCCGAATCGAACAGCAAATCGATTACGCCGATTTCGGCATGCTCGCCGACCATCTGGGTAAGCGCGCCCGAATTGGGCAGGTTTACCAAAATTGCGCCGAACCCGATGGGCAAAAGCAGCGTGGGTTCCATGTCGTGCTTAATCGCCAGGTAAATCAGCAGCCCGCCCAGCACCCACATGATTACCATGCCCGGCGTCAGCTCCAGTGCGTTGCCAAACAGATCGAAAAAAAACGAGCCAAATAAATCCATCTGCGCGCCCTCCACAATCGTACATTTGCAAAACCGTATATTATTGTATCAGAGCGTCCGCCGCGCGGCAACCATTTTTTTGTGAAATTGGATTTGTTTTCCGACCAGAAAAAAATACTTTATACAAACTTTATGCGCCCGGGCGGCGCGGCATGTTATAATAATATATTATACGGAGCAAAATCTACACGCCGGCCTTGTGCCCTAAGGAGGGGGAAAGCCTTACGCGGTTGGACAAATGGATACGCGGCGCAATGATCTTTTCCGTGCGCGATACGCTGGTGACCGCCGGCATTATCGCCTGCGCGAGCGGCGTCTGCCTGCTTATGCTTAACTACGCGGGCGGGGTGGACCATTACGCCGCGATGGTGTATCTGCTGGCCGTCACGCTGGTTTCGCGCACGACCGAGGGCTATTTTTACGGGCTGGCCGCCGCCGTGGTAGGCGTGCTGGGCGTAAACTACGCCTTTACCGCGCCCTATTTTCAGTTTGACCTGATAAGCCCCGGCTACGCGCTTACCTTTTCGTGCATGCTGGTCGTTTCGCTGATTACCAGCGCGAGCACCTCGCAGATCAAGCGGCAAAACCAGCAGCGCATGGAAGCGCGCATGGAGGAGATGCGCGCAAACCTGCTGCGCGCGGTTTCGCACGATTTGCGCACGCCGCTTACCTCCATACTGGGCGCCACCTCGATTTTGATC
>CAWVLE010000090.1:0-13171 GCA_963929805.1 uncultured Eubacteriales bacterium
ATTTCAGGCTGGCCAGCTCCTCTATGCGCGCGCTGAGCGAAGCGAGCACCTGCTGGTTGGACTTAAGCTTTTCGCGCTCTGCCGCCACCAGCGCCTCGGGCGCCTTTTGCAAAAAGCCCGGGTTGCTTAGCATGCCGTTCGCGCGCGCGATTTCGCGCTCGGTCTGCGCGCGCTCTTTTTCCAGGCGCTTAAGCTCCTTGTCCACGTCCACCAATTCGCCCAGCGGTATGAACAACTCGCACGTGGGCGTTACTGCGGAGGCCGACTTGGCCGGGCTTTCATCCGCCTTGCCAAGCAAAACCAGCTCGCGCGCAAAGGCCAGGCGCATGAAATAGGCCTCGGCGGCGGCGATCGCCTCGCGCCAGCCCTCGCGCGGGCGCACGATCAGCGCGGCCTTGCGGCCGGGCGCCACGTTCATCTGCGCGCGCAGGTTGCGCACGGCGCGTATAATTTCCATAACCGCTTCCATGCGCTCGGCGTCGGCGGGGAAATCCAGCGCGGCCACGGGCTCGGGCCAGCTGGAAATCATGATGGAATCCACCGTGCCCGGCAGGTAGCGGAATATTTCGTCGGTCAAAAAGGGCATAAAGGGGTGCAAAAGCTTCAGTATGCCCAGCAGCACGTGGTAAAGCACCGCGCGCACGGTGGCCTTGGCCGCCTCGTCCGCGCCGTTCAGGCGGGGCTTGGCAAGCTCGATATACCAGTCGCAGAAATTGCTCCAGGCAAATTCGTAGATCTTTTGCGCGGCCAGGCCCAAATCGTACTGGTCCAGGTTGGCGCTGACCGTGCGCACGGCGTCCTGATACTGGGTTAAAATCCACCGGTCGGCCGCGTCCAGCGCCTCGGGCGCGATCTTTTCAATGGGCGTGGGCACGCCGTCCAGGTTCATCAGCACGAACCGGGCCGCGTTCCATACCTTGTTGGCAAAGTTGCGGAAGGATTCCACCTTTTCCATGGACATGCGCACGTCGTTGCCGGGCGAAACGCCCATGGCCAGCGAAAAGCGCAGCGCGTCGCAGCCGTACTGCTCGATGACCTCCAGCGGATCGATGCCGTTGCCCAGGGATTTGCTCATCTTTCGGCCCTGCGCGTCGCGCACCAGGCCATGCAGCACCACCGTGTCAAAGGGCAGGCGGCCCATCTGCTCGATGCCCGAAAAGATCATGCGCGCGTCCCAGAAGAAGATGATGTCATAGCCCGACAGCATGACCGAAGTGGGGTAGAAGTATTCCAGATCCTCGGTCTTTTCCGGCCAGCCCAGCGTGGAAAAAGGCCACAGCGCGGAGGAAAACCAGGTGTCCAGCACGTCCTCGTCCTGCTTGACGGGCGCGCCGCACTTGGGGCAGCGCTCGGGCGCGGTGCGCGCCACGGTCACATGGCCGCACGATTCGTTTGTGCAGTAATAGGCCGGTATGCGGTGGCCCCACCACAGCTGGCGCGAAATGCACCAGTCGCGGATGTTGTCCATCCAGTTAAGGTAGGTTTTGGTAAAGCGTTCGGGCACAAATTTCAGGTCGCCGCTGCGCGCCGCGTCGGCCGCGGGTTTGGCCAGGGGCGCCATTTTTACAAACCACTGGGGCGAAAGCATGGGCTCCAGCGTGTCGTGGCAGCGATAGCAGGTGCCCACGTTGTGCTTAAGCGGCTCTATTTTTACCAGCAGGCCCTGCGCCTTGAGCTCCTCTACAACCGCCTTGCGGCAGTCAAGGCGCGACATGCCCTCGTACTTGCCCGCGTTGGCGTTCATCATGCCGTCCTCGGTCAGCACGCACAAAATTTCCAGGTTGTGGCGCTTGGCCACTTCAAAGTCGTTCGGGTCGTGGGCGGGCGTCATTTTTACCGCGCCGGTGCCAAATTCCACATCTACGTATTCGTCGGCCACCACCGGGATTTGGCGGTTAACGATGGGCAGCGTCACCGTCTTGCCCACCAGCGCGGCGTAGCGCGCATCCTGGGGATTGACCGCCACGCCTGTGTCGCCCAGCATGGTCTCCGGGCGCGTGGTCGCCACTACGATATCCATCCCGTCCGGGCCGGGATAGCGGATGTACCACAAACTGGTATCCTGCTCCTCGTACTCCACCTCTTCGTCGGACAGCGCGGTTTTGCACACCGGGCACCAGTTGATCATGCGGTTGCCCCGGTAAATCAGGCCCTTCTCATACAGCCGGACAAACACCTCTACCACCGCGCGGTTGAGCCCCTCGTCCATGGTAAAGCGTTCGCGGCTCCAGTCGCAGCTGGCGCCCAGCCGGCGCTGCTGGCGGGTGATGCGCCCGCCGTACTCCTCTTTCCACTGCCAGGCCCGGCGCAAAAATTCCTCGCGGCCCAGGTCCTGCTTGGTCAGCCCCTCGGCTTCCAGCGCGGCTACGATCTTTACTTCGGTGGCGATGGAGGCGTGGTCGGTGCCGGGCAGCCACAGCGTGGGGTCGCCCTTCATGCGGTGATAGCGGGTCAGCACGTCCTGGGGCATGATATCCAGCGCGTGGCCCATGTGCAGCTGCCCGGTAATATTGGGCGGCGGCATCATAATGACAAAGGGTTTTTTGCCGGGCACGCGCTGCGCCTTAAAATACCCTTTGCTTTCCCATTCCTCGTACAGGCGCGATTCCACCTCTTTGGGGGAAAACACCTTGTCCATTTCCAGCTTGCGCTCCATCGATCCGTTCCTCCTCCAAACGTTATCCAATCAGCTTGAGCGCGCCCAGCGCGCCGGCCGCGGCCATGAAAAGCCCGGCCAGTTTTATACCAAGCGCTACCATTTCGCGCCGCGCGGGCGCGACGCGCGCGGCCACGCGCCCGGACGCCAGCACGCACGCCAGGGCGAGCAGCATCAGCGCCAGCCCCCACGGGTTTACCCGGCCAAAGTCGCCGGGCGGGGCGGAAAAAACGCGGCCCCATAAGTCCAACTGCGTCGCCCCCTCCCCGGCCGGCGCGGACGTCCGGCCAATAAAAAAGCAACCCGCCTGAAAGGACGAAGTGCTTCGTGGTACCACCTTATTTCGCGGGGTATGAAACGCCCCGCCTCTTAGCGCTGTAAGGGGCGCGCCCCTGAGGCTTACTCAAATTTCAGCCGCAGGCCTCCAAAGCGACCTTCGGCGTTCCTTCTTCCAGGCGGCCTTTCAGCCCGCGGGCCGCCCTCTCTGCGGGGAATAAAACGCCTACTCCTCTTTTTCACCGGCCATGTGCATCTATTATACCGGCAAACCCCGCCGCCGTCAATGCGGGGCGGGAAATGCGGCGGGATTTAACAATCCGGTTCCTGCGTCGAGGACGCGCCGGATTTTTCGCGCAGCGTGCGCAGCGCGCCCAGGCCGTAAAGCGCCATGCTAAGCACCGAAAGCGCAAGCGCGGCGTATAAAATCACATTGCCCGCCGTGCGCAGCGCGTCTATTTCGTGCCAGGGATAGATCAGCGCAAGCGCGGCGATGAAGGCGCAGGTGGCGGCCTTGCCCCATATATTGGAATAGACGACCACCTTTTTTTTGAGCATATACGCGGACCCGGCCAGCATCAGCGCCTCTTTTACAATCATAACCGCCAGCACCCACCCGGGCACGTGGCCGGTGGAGTACAGGCAATACAGCATCATTACCTGCATCAGCTTGTCGGCCAGCGGGTCGAACAGCTTGCCGAAATTCGTAACCTGGTTGAGTTTGCGCGCCAGATATCCGTCCAGAAAATCGGTAAAGCTGGCGGCCAGGTATAAAACCAGCGCCACCACGGGCGTCAGACGGTAATAGGCCCACGCAAATGCGGGCACCAGCAGCATACGAAACATGGTCAGCGCGTTGGGCAGGTTCATCGCACGTAGCACCTCTGCTTTTGTTACGGCCGGGCCAGGCCATGGATTTGAGGCCCTTTTCCCCATTATGCCACGAAGGCGCGCCAAAGTAAAGAGGCGGCGCTTGCTACGTAAAATACGCGTTTGCCTGGGGATGGCAGGACGCGCGCCCTATGCCCGCGCGGGGAAGCAGGCGCGGTGCGCCTGTCCGTCGTCGCGCAGCGCGATATATTCGCCCGTAACGGGCGCGCCGTCCAGGCTGACGCCCCGTTCGCCCCTGCGCGAAATAAGCGTGTAGCTGGCCCCGCCCACTTGGATGCGCACCGATACCTCGTTCCACTTTTCGGGCAGCAGCGCGTTGAGCTTTGCCAGTTCGCCCCGCCGCTCGTAGCCCAGCAGGTATTTCAGCCCCACGCGGTACATCCACCCGGCCGCGCCGGTGTACCACGTCCAGCCGCCGCGCCCGGTGTGGGGCGGCTCGCCGTACACGTCGCCCGCCATTACATAGGGCTCCACCCGGTATAGCTCGGCCTGGGCGCGCGTGCGCGCGTGGTTAAAGGGCAAAAGCATTTCGTAGCACGACCAGGCGCGCTCCGATTGGCCCAGCAGCGCGTAGGCCATTACCACCCAGCAGGCCGCGTGGGTATACTGGCCGCCGTTTTCACGCACGCCGGGCGGATAGCCCGTAATATAGCCGGCGTCCGGCCCGGCGCCGTCAAAGGCGGGCGTGAGCAGGCGGATAATCCGCGCGTCGGGGTCTACCAGGTATTTCCACACGCTGTCCATGGCGCGTTTAACGCGCGGCGGGTCCAAAGCGGCGGCCGCCGCCCAGCTTTGCGTAATCGCGTCGATGCGGCAGCCTTCGCCCGGGGGCGCGGCGGCGCTGCCCAGCGCGCGGCCGTCGTCAAAGAAGGCGCGCCGGTACCACTTCCCGTCCCAGGCTTCGCGCTCCAGCGCCTCGCCCAGCCGCGCGGCCAGCGCGGTTAACTCGCTTCGTTCGTCATCGTGTACGCACAGCGGCGCGAACTGTTCGCACGCCACTTTTAAAAATTCGCCCAGCCATACGCTTTCGCCCTTGCCTTTCGCGCCCACCCGGTTCATGCCGTCGTTCCAGTCCCCGCTCCCCATCAGCGGCAGGCCGTGCGCGCCCAGCCGCGCGCAGCGCCGTATGGCGCGCAGGCAGTGCTCCCGCACGCTGGCCGTATAGGGGGTTATCTCGGGTTCGGCATACAGGTCTTCCTCCTCGGGCGCAAGCTCTCGCAGGCGTAAAAAGGGCGCCTGTTCCTCTAAGATGGCTTCGTCGCCGCTTTCGCGTACGTATTGCGCGGTTACATAAGGCAAAAACAGCATGTCGTCGCTGATGCGTGTGCGCACGCCGGTGCGCTCGGGGTGCCACCAGTGCTGCACGTCGCCCTCCTCAAACTGGTGCGCGGCGCACAGCAGTATGTGTTCGCGCGCCATGGGCGCGTCCAGCGGCAGCATGCACAGCGCGTCCTGCAACTGGTCGCGAAAGCCGTATGCGCCGCCGCCCTGATAAAGCCCGGTACGCGCCAGCATGCGCCCGGCAATCGCCTGATAGGGTAAAAACCGGTTCAGCATGGCGTTTAAAAGCCGGTCGGGCGTCTCTACGCTTAGCCGCGCCAGGCGGCCTTCCCATGCCTCCAGCGCGCGTTCGCGCCGGGTCTGCGCGCCGTCGCGTTGCCAGGCGGACAGCGCTTCGCGCGCGGAAGCGACGTTTTCGGCCCAGCCCAATAAAAATTCCGCCTGCACGCGTCCGCCGGGGGCAAGGGTAAATTCGTTCGAGGGCGCGTAGGCAAATCCAACGCCCGGCATTACGCCCCGCGCCACCGTCAGCGCGCCGCCCATCCGGCTTACGCGCGTATAGCGCCGGTCGGACGACAGAGCGCCCATCAGAAAGTTTACGCAAAAATCTACGCGTACGCGGCGCGCGCGCGCGGCGCGGTTGTCAAGCGTAAGAAAGAGGCACTTTATACATTCGCGCGCGTCCACAAACACGCTGACCGTCCATTCAAAATCGCCCGCGCTCGCGCAAAAACGGCTTTCGCCCGCGCGGTGTTCCACCTCAAAACCATGCAGCGGAAGATCGGGGCCGGGCAGCAGCGGCAACGCGCGCCCGTCCTCGTAAAGGGTAAGCGTTTCGCCCCAACCTTCGCGCAGCGGGTTGTTAAGAAAGGGCGTAAGCCGGCCCGAGCGGCTGTTGCCATGCCAGGTAAAGCCGCCTGCGCGCTCGGTAATCAGCGTGCCAAATTGCGCGCCGGCAAGGATGTTGCTCCAGGGCGCGGGCGTAGGGCGGTCCCGGTCCAGGCGTATCAGGTAAGCGCTGCCGTCCTGGGAAAAATTGCCCCATCCGTTGGGCGGCGCGGCCTTTTCACGGTGCGGGCGCGCCTTAAGCGCCATATGGCGCGCCGCCGCCTGCACGGGGACGGCCATGTTCAGCCGCCTGAGCAATTGCGCGGCAAGCGGTCCGGCCTCGCCGTCAAACAGCAGCGCGGCCGCGGCGCGAAGCAACGCGCGCTGGGGCTCGGTAAGCGTGGCGCCTTCCAATATATAGGCGCCGCCCGGCTCGCTTTGCAGTTCTCGCAAGTGGCTGGAACAGACCATTTCGCGCAGCGCGTCGCGTACAGGCTGTTCGTAATCGTTGCCGTAATCGTTTACCAGCGCCAGGTCGCACCATACGCCCATGGAACGGTAAAACTCGTGGGCGCGAATGGCTTCGCGCGCCAGGCCCAGCTGTTGCGCGCTGCGCACGAACACCGCGATGATGGGCAGATCGCCCGATATGCCCAGCGCCCACAGCGTGCTGATGGACAGCGCGCACTCGGAAGACTCCTGCGCGAAATGGTATTGCGCAAAGCACAAAAACGCCGCGGCGCGCTGCAAAAGGTGGTGCTGCGCCGATGTCAGGCCCAAAAAATCCAGCATGGCGCGCGCCTGGGTTCCGGCCAGCGTCTGCGCCCGGCGCGCGGCGTTTTGCGCGCCATAGCGCATGATCAGCTGCTTGGCCTCCTCCTCGCCGGAAACGATGCCGATGGCAAAGCCCATCTGGCGCGACTCGCCCGGCGCAAGCGCAAAACTTACGCGCAGCGCGGAACAGGGGTCCAGCACCCGGCCCACCGTGCCCGAAAGCCGCCGCGCAATGCCGCCCGGCCGGTTGATTCCGCCGTCGCGCCCAACCAGGCGGTACAGGTCGCTCTCCACGCCGACCGGCTCGCCCTGCGCGCCGAAAAGCGTGTGTACAAGTATCGCGCGGGATGAATCCGCGCCGCGCGGCCTGCGCCGGAACACCAGCGCGCTTTCGCCCGCGCGGGCGCTTTCCACAAACAGGTTTTGAAACGCGGGATGCGCTTCGATGTCGCTTTGCGCGGCCAGCGCCACCTTAAAGCAGCCGGTCACCTCCGCCTGTATGGCCCTGGAGGCGTGGTTGGTAAACGTCAGGTGTTGTACGAGCGCGCCGTCCTCGGGCGATACGCATTCGGTCATGCGGCATTCCAGGCCGCCCATGTGCGTCGTCCAGGCGGCGCGGCCGGCGTCAAATATTACCCGCTGGGACGGGGCGTCCGCGCCCATTAGCTGACCGCCGGCCAAAAATCCGCGCGCGGTTCCGTTAAGGCGCACGTGTACGGCCAGGTTATCCCCGCCGGACAGATCGTCCGTCTGGAAACGGTTGACCATTACGCCGTTTATCCGCAAAAAGCCCTGCCCGTCCGCGCTGACAAGCCGCGTTCCGCCGCCCCCGTATAACAGGTGCGTATCGCACGGCGAAAGATCGGCCCGGCCCGCGCGCGCGGTGCGCGCCTTTGCGCGGGGCGCGCCGGCCCGGCGGCGCTCAAAACCGCGCCTGCTGCGCCACGCGCGTCCGGGCGCGCGCTCGTTTAGCAAAAGCGCCAACGCGCGCGTATCGCTGCGCCCCATAAAGCATTTTACCAGAAAATCGCCGCGCAGCGCGTTGAGCAGCGCGCAAAGAATCATGCCCTGGTGGTGCGCCATAAAGCTTTCAATCACGCCGCGTTCCTCGCCCTCGCCCAGCCGCGCGGGCGAATAGTCCACCGCCTCGTACAGGCCGTAGCGGCCTGTCAGGCCCAGCGCCTTCATGCGTTCAATGTTGCGCATAACCCGTTCCGGGTCCAGCGGCAGCGCCAGAATTGCCGCGTAAGGCGCGTACACCGGCTCAAACCCGCCGCCGCGCATGGACAATTCGGGCAGGCCAAAGGCGCGGTATTGGTAATTCATCATCAGATCAAAGGCGTTGTAGCCCGATTCGGACACGCCCCAGACGCCCTGGCTGGACGGGCGCGCCGCCTGACGCCGTATGACTTCGCGCGCGGTTACGCCCAGCAGCGATCCGGCGCCCGCACGCATGAACAGTTCGGGCATGAGGTATTCGAACATGGTGCCGCTCCACGAGCGCAGCGCCGCGCCGCCCGGCACGCCGGATAGCGCGCGGCCCAGACGCCACCAGTGCTTAACCGGCGCCTGCCCCAGCGCGATGGCGACAAAGCTGAGTATGCGCGATTCGCTGGCCAGCAAATCGTAATGGGATTGGCTCAGCTTGCTGCGCTCCACGTCCATGCCGATGGAAAACAGGTTTCGCTGCGCGTCGTACAGCGCCGAAAAATCCATCGCGTGCGCAAGATTTTCCATGCGCGCGGACAGCGCCGCGGCGCGGGGCGAATTTTGCCTTTCCAGCGCCGCCGACACGGCCATCAGGCAGGCCGCCAGGTTCCCGCTGTCCACGGAGGAAACGTAGCGCGGGCGCAGCGGCTCCACTTTGTCGATGCCATACCAGTTATACAGCTGGCCGTGCCATTTTTCCATGCGCTCCAGGGTGTCCGTCGTGCGTTCCATGCGCTCCAGCATGCGCGCGCAATCGATAATGTCCAATTGACAGGCGGCCAGGCAGGCGGTCAGATACAGCCCGATATTGGTGGGCGAGGTGCGCCGCGCCACGCCCGCGGGTGGATTAATCTGCACGTTGTCGGGCGGCAGCCCGGCGCTTTGCTCGCTTACCTGCTCCTCAAAATAGCGCCAGGTGTCGCGCGCGAGCGCGTCTAACGTTTTAACCTGGCCGTCGCTAAGCGCTTTGGCGGGCGCGGGCCCGGGCGACAGATATGCCTCGGCCCCCAGGAACAGCGCGGCGAACAAAAGCGCAAGGGGAATAAAGGGCGGCTGCGCCAGCGTGCCAAGCAGTAAAATAGACGCAACGCGCCCGCACAGGGCAATTTCGCCGCCGCCGCCGCGATCGGCGTCGGCCGCCGTTACCCAGCAAAGCAGGTTTCGGTGCGAATAGCACAGCCTGTACAGCGTGCGCGCCACGGCGTCCAGCGTTTCAAAGCATTCCGCGGGCAGTACGGCGAGGCGGCACAGCGATTCGGCAAAGGCGCGCGCGTCCAGACGCGGAAGCGCGGACAGCGCGGGCAAAAAGGCGTAAATCAGCGCGACGGCCAGCGCCGCCGCGTTGCCGCTCCACAGCCCGCCCAAAATGAGCGATAGCGTGGCCGCCGGCACAAGGCTGCGCCGCAGGTTATCCAAAATGAGGTACCGGCCCAGCGCGTTAAGCGGCAGGCGTCCAAACAGGAAGGCGAGCAGCTGCCAATCGCCGCGCGTCCATCGGTTAAGCCGGCTTAAATAGCCGCGCGGGGTGGATGGGAAACCGTCGTACAGCGCGATATCGCCCACGTTGCCCGCGCCCGAAAGCAACCCCTCGAGCAGGTCGTGGCTCAAAACCGCGCCGTCCGGCAACCGCCCCTTGAGCGAGCTGTAAAAAGCCTTTATGTCGATGATGCCCTTGCCGCCAAACAGCCCGCGCCCGCACAGCGCCTGATACACGCCCGGCGCGCAGCAGGGATAGCTGTCCACGCCGCCGGGGCCGCCCATGAGGCGGGCAAAGCGCGTAGGACGGTCAAGATAGGCGATTTCCACGCGCGGTTGCAATATTGCGTAGCCACGCTTTGCGCCGTCTTCTTCACGATAGCGGTTGAGCGGATGCGCCATGGCGCCGATCAGGCCCTTTATGGCGCCCGGAAGCGCCATGGTGCCCACGTCCAGCGTGACCAGGTATTGGTAACGGCCGCGCAGCTTTGCCGCGCAGGCGTCCTCGGCGTCAAAGGCGCTTTCACCGCCCAGCGCCAGATGGCATAGCGCCATAAGCGCGCCGCGCTTTCGCTCATGGCCCATATAGCCATCCTGTACCGGCGCGTACGCGCGGCGGCGGTGCAGATAGAAATAGCGCTCGCGCCCCGCGCGCGCGTTGAGCCGGGCGATGGCCGCGCGCGCGCGCTCCAAAATCGCTTCGTCTTCGGGCTGGTCGCGCAGCGCGCCGTCGCGAAAATCGCCCAGCAACAGCAAATCGATGTTTTCGTCCTGCGCGCCCTGGCCCAGGGTCTCCAATTGATTGACCGCCTCGTCCACCCGTTCGGGGCTGCTTAAAAGCGCGGGCACCGCGATCAGCGTGCGCTGATCGTCCGCAACGCGCTCGATTTTTAATTTCAGCAACCGCCGGACGCCTATGCGCGCGCTCAACGCGCGGTTTACCAGCATGGCGGCCGCGCCCCAGGCAAGCGGCAGGGCGGCCAGCGCCGCCGCCCACCCGGCCAGGCGCGCAATAAGCGCTAAAAGCAGCGCGCCGGCGACGGCAATGCCGCAGATCAGACGCGCGCCCGAGGGGTCGGGCACGATGCGGCCGGGCCGCACGCGCGCAATATGCATGTCCTCCATCAACGCGCGCCGGCCCTGGTCGTCGTACAGCCACCAGCATACCTGCGCGCGCAACCCGCCGCCTTCGCGCGCGCATGAAAGCGCGTGGCGCACGAGCATGGTTTCGTTAAGGCCGCATTGCAGCGCGATTTGGGCCACCTCGCGCCGCACGGATTCGCGCGAGGATTCGTCCATTTTGGGATACGTACCCGACGGATCCTCCATAAGCGCCGCCTCGGCGCGGCTGAGCGAACGAAAGCACGCCTGCCAGTCAAGCGCCGCAAGCATGCGCAGGGCGGCCATTATGTTGCCCAGCCACAGTTGGTCGACCGATTGCTGGGCGTGCGCGCGCCGCGTAACGGCCTCCGCGCCCTCCTCGTGGCGTTCCAGATATTCCTCCAGCGCGCGCCGCGCGGCGGGCATCTCCTGTTCGTGCATCAGCTGCAGCGCGCGCTCCAAAAAAGCCGCGCCCGGCCGCAAGCGAGCGATCTCGTCGATATGCGCGCCCGCGTTTACCCAATCTTCGGCCCGCTTCCGTTCGCGTTGCGCTAAAACCACCTGCTGTGAAATCAGCGCAAACGCGCCCAGCAGTTCCACGCGCAGCGCGCTGGGCGCCGCCCATATTTCCTCCATTTTCAGGGGCTGAACTTCGTCAAACGCCGCGATGACGCCTATCAGCCGGTCGCGGCTGATCTGCGCGTCCGAATGCGCCACCATTTCACGCATCAATATCTGTATGCGCGGGCGGCGTCCGACCGCGCAGAGCTTGCCGCCGCGCTCCTTGATAAGCGCGCACATATCGGCGCGAACCAGATGCGCGTTGTCCTCAAACCATTCAAGCGCCGGGGTACGCGCGCCCTCGGAAATGTTCAGCGCGTCGCACGCGTCCACCAGACGCCCGATGCGCCGCGGATCCGCCAGCGATATATCCAGGCGGCGCCTGCCGTCCACGCGCAGCGCGGCCGCCAGCGCGCGCGCGTGCTGCGTCATGGCCCCGTCGTCCAGCGGCGCGTCGCGCCGCAACGCGTGGTCATCCCATACTGCCGCTCGCCTTAAGCCCATAATTAAATCGCTCCCATCTTTATACAGTCGCTGACTTATTATGGACAAAGATGGAAGCGATCATACACGTATCCGGTTTATGGGCTAAGAATTGCGCGCAAGCATCAATTCTACGATCAGCCAGAATACGCCTGCCGCCAGCACGATTTCCCCAACGCTTACCGTTTGATGCAAAACGGGCAGGCGAACCGCCGCGTTCAGATTGGATAGAAGCGTTTTAAACGCGTTCCATACCGCGGCCCGCCCAGCCGCGCCGCGCCGGCCGGCCAGTCCAGCATAAGAAAAATTATAAGCGCCGCCGCGCCGAACGCCCAAAATCTGAGCGGGCGCAGGGCATGCCCGGACAACCTTCCGCCCCGCATATATCCAACCACCACGGCCAAACCCGCCGCGCAAAGCGCCAACATGCGCGCCATCCCTTTCAAAAAAGGCTTGCTCGCCGCGCGGGGGAAACAACCGCGCACACGGCCTGCATGCCCTAATTATAAGGGAAAAGCGCTTTCGGCGCAACCGCCCGGCCGCAGCCGGGGGGATGGACAAAGCGCGCCGCCGGGATTATAATAACAGGGTATGGACGGCGGGGCGCAGCATGCCGCCGCTTTTTAAGCGCGCCGCGCGAGGGGAGTGTTTTACGAACAATGGACTGGATAGGGCTTACCGTGCTTACCACCACGCAGGGCGCGGATATCGTATCCGAGCAGCTGATCGAGGCCGGATCGGCGGGTACGATGATTGAAGATAGAAACGACGTGGCGCTTAACCAGCGTCCCGAGGGCCAGTGGGATATCATAGACGAATCCATTGCCCAGCGCATGGGCGAGGACGTGCGCGTAACCGGTTATTACGCCTTGGACGAACGCATGAGCGACGTGCTGCGCGATATCGAGGAGCGCATGCGCCGCCTGGCGCGAATGGATTTGGGCGTGGATTTGGGAAAGCTTGAAATTATCACCGCCAAGGTGGACGACGAGGATTGGGCCGAGTGCTGGAAAAAGCAATACCGGCCTTTCCGCCTGGGCCAACACATGGTGGTAAAGCCGGGCTGGACCGAATATCAGGCGCAGCCGGGCGACAGGATCATCGAAATCGATCCGGGCATGGCCTTTGGCACCGGCACGCACGAAACCCCGGGCTTGTGCGTGGAGCTGATCGAGCGCTATATACGCCCCGGTCAGACCGTGCTGGACGTGGGCACGGGCACGGGGATACTGGCCATCACCGCGCTGCTGTGCGGGGCCCGCGACGCGTTGGCGGTTGACATCGATCCTACCGCCGTGCGCGTGGCGGCCGAAAACGTGCGTATAAACGGGCTGGAGGGCCGCGTTACCTGCCGCCAGGGCGACCTGATATCGGCGGTGGACGGGATGTACGATATGGCGGTAGCCAATATCATCGCCGACGTGATCGTTTCACTGGCCGGCCCGATACGCGAAAAGATCCGCCCGGGCGGGGTGTTTATCTGCTCGGGCATCGCGCGCGAACGGCAGCAGGCGGTGCTGGACGCGCTAAGCGCGGCCGGATACACCGGCATCGACCCACATACGCGGGGCGAGTGGGCGGCCATCGCGTGCAGGCGGCCCGAGGAGGCGTAAATGCACAGGTTTATCGTGGAAG
>CAWVLE010000091.1:0-12685 GCA_963929805.1 uncultured Eubacteriales bacterium
TCCAACACCGTAATCAACAACCTGATGGCCGCCTATTCGGACGCCGCCATCGCCGGTATGGGCATCGCCAAAAAGGTGGATATGCTGACGTTTGCGGTTTCCATGGGCATGACCCAGGGCGTGCTTTCGCTGATTGGGTACAACTACGCGGCAAAAAACTACGCGCGCATGGTTAAGGTGATTAAAACCACCTTTCTGTACACGATGGTGGTGGCGGTGCTTACCACGCTGTTTCTGTTTTTCTGCGCCGCTCCGGTATCCCGCTCCTTTATAAAGGATCAGGAAACGGTTACCTACGGGCAGCATTTTCTGCGCGTGCTGTGTCTGATCTGCCCCATGCAGGCGGTTACCATGATCGTGATTACCACTTTTCAGGCCATCGGCAAAAAGTTAAAACCGCTGATCCTGTCGTTTATGCGAAAGGGGTCTTTGGATTTGCCGTTCATGTTTCTTATGGATCGCCTCACGGGCGCGATGGGCATCGCCTGGGCTACGCCCATCGCCGAACTTATCGCCTGCGCCGTCAGCCTGGTTTTATTCGCGCCCGCCTACAAAGGGTTCCTCGCGCTCAGGGACAAAGCCGGTTAGACGGCCAGACGGCCACACCAAAAAGCGCGCCGCGGCTTTTGTTCCGCGGCGCGCTTTTTTGCGGGCTTATTACGCCCACATCTTTACGATGTCCACGTCGTTAAAATAGTGCTGCACGATGCTCTCGGCGTCCTCGCCCGCCTCGGCCATGCCGTAGGCGCCCCACTGGGACATGCCTACGCCGTGCCCGTAGCCGCGGCCGGTAAAGGTTACCTCGCCGTTTTCAACCGATACGCTGTCGATCAGGGTTGACTTTAGTTCCTTGCTGCCCAGCTGCAACCGGAGCGCGGGCGCGGATACGGTCATGCCGTTTATCTTAAGCGTAATCGCGCGGCCCGATTCGCCCTTTTCGCCGATTTCAATGCTTTCCACCTCGCCGGTCTTCACGCCGGTCTTGGCGGCCGCCTCGCCCACCTGCGCGGCGGTAAAGGTTGCCTTCCAATTTTTTACCGCGTCGGGCGCGCGGTCGGAATCGGGCGATTCGACCGAGCGGGTATAGCCCGGCTCATCCTGCTCGTATTCCAGCGCGGCGGTAGCCAGCTCGGTCTGGCCGCCGGCGTGGGCGTGGAACCAGGCGTAGGGGAACTGGCCGTCGTACACCATTACCTCGCCGCGCGTTTCGTCCACGGCGCGCTTGATGCGCTCGTTAATCGCCGCCTCGTCGTAGGCCTGCGCTTCCTCAATGTCGGTGGATATGTCGGCCCCGTCATAGCGCGAGTCCTTCTCGTCCACAAAGCGCATTACGAACGTGCGCGCCAGGATGGCCTGGGCTTTGAGCGCCTCCATGGGCCAGTCGTTGCGCATTTCGCCGGCCAGTACGCCCTCTACGTAACTTTCAATGTCCATTTGAGAATAGGTGTTCTGGTCAACGTTGTACACCACAAGTTGCGGTACGCCGTCTTCGTCGGTCTGTATCTTATCGGGCATGGCAGGCGCCTGCGCGCTGATACTGCCGGCCTCGGGCGATTGTGTGGGCGACTGTTCCGCGTCCTCAAGCGGCTCCTGCGAATGCATGCAGCCGGCCAATCCGGCCGCGACCAGCGCGATTGCCAGCGCCAGCACTACGGCCTTAAACCATTTTTTCATCATAAATAAAACCTCCTGTCGCAAAGATAAATCCCACACGCGGTATTCTTCGCGCACAAGAGGCTGCGTATTCGGTTTTTGCGTTTTTCGCTTACTGGAGTTTTTTTGAAGCGCCCACGCGGCCGGTCAGCACTGCCAACGCCTCGGCCAGCGTCTCCACGCCGCGCACGTTTACCCCATCGGGCACGGTCATGGAGCGCAAATTCCCGCGCGGCAATATCACATGCGTAAAGCCCAGCCGCGCGCACTCGCTCAGCCGTCTTTCCGCCTGCCCCACCGCGCGTATCTCCCCGGCCAGGCCCACCTCGCCCATCACCGCCAAATCGCCCGGCAGCGCGACATTTTGGGCCGAGGACGCGACCGCCGCGCACAGCGCCAGATCGGCCGCCGGTTCGGACAGGCTCAGCCCGCCCGCGATGTTGATGTAGACATCCTGGTTATACAGCACCAGCCCAGCCCGCTTTTCCAGCACGGCCAAAAGCAGCGCCAGCCGGCCCTGGTCCACGCCGCTGGCCATGCGCCTGGGGTTGCCCAGCATCGTGGGCGCGACCAGCGCCTGTACGTCCACCAGCAACGAGCGGCTGCCCTCCATGGCGCACATGACCACCGAGCCCGGCTGCCCGTGCGCGCGCTCGGACAGGAGCGCCTCGCTGGCGTTGGGCACTTCGCGCATGCCGTCGCCCGCCATTTCAAACATGCCCAGTTCGTTTACCGAGCCGAACCGGTTTTTTACCGCGCGCAGCAGCCGGTACTGGTGCTGCCGGTCGCCTTCAAAATACAGCACGGCGTCCACCATATGTTCCAACACGCGCGGGCCGGCAATCGCGCCTTCCTTGGTCACATGCCCCACCAGGAATATCGCGCAGCCGCTAAACTTGGCAAAGCGCATAAGCTGCGCGGCCGACTCGCGCACCTGGGAGACGCTGCCCGGAGCCGAAGCCATATCCGGCCGGTACATAGTCTGGATGGAATCGACCACCATCACCGTGGGGTTTATCTCATCAAGATGGCTTTCTACGGCGCTTAAATCGTTTTCGGGCAGCACGAAAAAGCCGCTTCCCGAGGCGCCCAGCCGCTTTGCGCGCATCTTGATCTGGCGCGCCGATTCCTCGCCCGACACGTACAGCACCCTGTGCCCGTCTCGGGCCATATTGGCCGACACCTGGGTAAGCAGCGTGGATTTTCCAATGCCCGGATCGCCGCCCACGAGCATCATCGATCCTTCCACCGCGCCGCCGCCCAGCACGCGGTCCAGTTCGCCGATGCCGGTGGAGGCGCGCAGCATCTTTTCCTCGGGCACCTCGTCTATGGACATGGCCCGCGCGCCCATGCCGCGGGGCCGCTTAAGCTTTTGGGGCGGGATGGGCTCCGCTTCGGCCAGCGTTTCGTTCATGGAATTCCAACTGCCGCATTCCGGGCATTTGCCCAGCCACCGGCCGGTCACATAGCCGCACTCGGCGCACACGTATTGGGTCTTAGATTTGGCCAAAGCGCATTTCCCCATTCATTCATAAAGTGCGGCTTCATTATATCATAATCCCCTGCCGCTTGCCACATCGGCCAAATAGGCTTATAATGATAAGCACAAACCACTGGCCGAGAGGTTTTTAAATCATGCATAAAGACACGCGAAACGCAAAAAAGCCCGCACAGGAAGAAAATACGCGCTCGAAAAAGCGCGCAGGCGCCGCGCCCGCGGAGAAAGCGGCGCAGCGCGGCGGGCGCAGGCGCGACAGGAAATCCTCCCGTGCCATCAAAAAAATGGGGCATACGCTGCGCGCGGGCAGCGCTTCCACCATAAAGTATACCAAAAAGGCGATGGGCGTGTTCAACGCCTTTACGCACTCGGACGAAAGCGCCATCCATGTGGATCAGATCAAACAGACGCCCATCCGCCGTCTGATCAGCTTTCTTTCCTCGCTGACCTTTCCCGCCTTTATACTGGGCAGTTTTCTGATATTAATGATCGCGCTGCTGGCGCTTGGCAACAGCACGGTTTCGGTGGACGCGGTCACCGTGTCCATCGCCGGCCTGCCCAGCGATCTGGAAGGCTACAAAATTATGCTGATCAGCGATCTGCACGGCCGTGAATACGGCGCCCATCAGGCGTCGCTGCTTCGGGTAATCAACGGCGAAAGCTATAACCTTTTGCTTTTCGCCGGCGACATGGTGGGCTCCTCGGGCAACGCCCAGCCGTTTTACGACCTGCTCGACGGGCTTTCGGCCAGCCGGCAGCGCTTTTTCATATCGGGGGATTCCGACCCCAGCCCGCTCTTGGACGACGTGCGCGATATTTCCGCGCCGGTGGGCGAGATGGTGCTAAACGATTGGGTGCTGGGCGCCGAGGAGCGCGGGGCGACCTATCTTGCGCACACCACCGCCATAGAGGTGGGCTCTTCCAAGCTGTGGCTTTCCCCGGTAAATCTGCTCAACATAAACCTTACCGAGACGCTCCTTTCGCTTAAGGATCAGGTTGCGCAGGAAACCGAAGGCGTTATCGTGGGCATTGAGGGCGACGTCAATTCGTTGCCGCTTTCCACCTACCGCTACAACCAGATCCTGCTGACGCAGCAGGCCGCCGGAGAGATGTCTCCTTCAGACGTACACCTGGCGCTTTCGCACATTCCGCCCTCGGAGGACTTTATCTTAACCGCGCAGGCGCTCTCGCAGGATGGTTCCACCGCCTACATGCCCATGGTGGATTTAATCCTGGCCGGCCACTACTGCGGCGGCGGGTGGCAGTTGCCCTTTTTCGGCGCGTTCTATGTGCCCAACACCTTCCTGCCGCGCCACGGCTGGTTCCCCGCGCAATCGGACGTATCGGGGTTAAAATACACAGGCACGGCCATGCTTTATACCACCGCCGGCCTGAGCGTGAGCGACCGCATCTACCTGCCCAAATTCCGCCTGTTCAATTCGCCCCAGGTATCGTTAATTACGCTGACCGCGGCGGTTACCGACAACCTGCTGGCCGAATAAACGCGCTTTTGCCGGGCGCGGACCTACGGTTTGGCCGACGGCTTAAAGATCAACGCGTTAATGAGCCCAAACACCACCGCCGCGGCCACGCCGCCGGCGGTGTTTGTTATGCCGCCGGTAAACGCGCCGATCAATCCCTGTTCGTTAACCGCCTCGATCGCGCCCATGGCCAGCGAGTAGCCGAATCCGGTCAGCGGCACGGTAGCGCCCGCCGCGGCAAAATCCACCAGCGGCTTGTAAAGCCCAATGGCGGTAAGAAATACGCCGGCCACCACGTAGGTAACCAGAATGCGCGCGCTGGTAATATTCGTTCTAAGCAGCAGGCATTCGCCGATTACGCAAAGCAGTCCGCCCACGCAAAATACCCTGACAAACAGCCAAAACGTTTCCATAACTATTCTTCCTCCGCTCCTTCCAGCGCTACTGCGTAGGATATGGACGGTATGCTTTCGCCCTGCATGGTGGTGGTCGGGCTGAGCATCGCGCCCGAGCCCAGCACCAAAGCGCGCTTGATCGCGCCGCGCTTTAAATCCGGCAAAAATTTGCCGCACAGCACCGAAGCGATGCACCCGCATCCCGATCCGCCCGCGTGCGCGTCCTGTTCGGGCGAATACAGGTTTGCCCCGCAATCGAACAGCGCCTCTTCGCGCACGCGCACGCCCCGCTCGCGCAGCAGCTCCAGAAGAATTTTGCGCCCGATCAGGCCCAGATCCCCGGTGACCACCAAATCGTAATCCTCCGCCGTGCGCCGGGTGTCCGTCAGGTGCGCGCACAGCGTGCCGGCCACGGCCGGGGCCATGGCCGCGCCCATGTGGTTGGCGTCCTTTATTTTATAATCGGTTACCACGCCAAAGGTGCCGCAGGTTATGCGCGCCATCGCGCCGGCCGGCCGGGCCGATATCAGTACCGCGCCCGCCGCCGTGGCCGTCCACTGGGCCGAGGGCGGCCGCTGGTTGCCCAGCTCCACCGGAAAGCGGAACTGGCGCTCCGCCGTGCAGAAATGGCTGGAGGCCGAGCACACGGCGTTTTCGCGATAACCGCCGTCCACCAGCGCCGCGCCCAGCAAAAGCGCCTCGATCATGGTGGAACAGGCGCCGTACAGCCCCACAAAGGGCCGGCCCATCGCGCGCGCGCAAAAGCCGGAGGCCGCGATCTGATTGAGCAGGTCGCCCGCCATCATGATTTCCACCTGTTCCGGGCAAAGCCCGGCCTTTTCAATGCAGCGCATGATCGTGCGCCGCATCATTTCACTTTCGGCCTGTTCCCAGGTGTCGCAGCCCAGTAAATCGTCCGGCAGGATGTCGTCAAAGCAGCCGGCCAATGGGCCTTTGCCCTCCTTGGGGCCCACCGTAGCCGCGGCGGACATTATGGCCGGGCGATTTTTAAATTGGATGGTCTGAAGCGGCGTCCTCACGCGAACCACCGCCCCACCGCCCAGTAAATTACGCCCACCACCACGGAGGAAGTGATGCCGTATACCAGCACCGGGCCGGCCAGCTGAAACAGCCTGGCGCCCACGCCCATAATCATCCCTTCGCGCCTGAATTCAATGACCGGAGCGGCGACCGAATTGGCAAAGCCCGTAATGGGCACGATCGAACCCGCGCCCGCGTAGGTGCCGATCCGGTCGTATACGCCCAGCCCGGTCAGCGTGGTGCCCAGAAACACCAGCACGATGGGCGTAAAGGAGGCGGCCGCGAGTATGTTAAGCGCAAATATCTTTTCGGCCGCGATGCTCAGCGCCTGGCCGATCGAGCAGATAAGCCCGCCCACCCAGAAGGCGCGCAGGCAATGGGGCAACAGCTTGCTGTTGGGCGTCATACGCTTGACCAGTTGATCGTAGCGGGCGTATTTTTCGTTTTCACTCATGGCGCGTCTCCACCTTTCGCGCGCTGACCAGCACCGCGCCCTCAAACGTTTCCGAGGGTTCGCGGGCCGTGCGGGCCGCAAACGCGATCAGCGCGACCAGCGCGGCAAGCAAAACGCCCCATGCCAGCAGGCGCGTCCGGGCGGGGGCCCATATCTTTTTTTGCATAATAACCGCTTCCTTTCAAAAATGAAGTCCTGCGGTTAGTATGAGCGAAAACATAAATCAATATTACCGCGCGGACGGCTTTGGTTTTGCGCCGGGACGCGTTTTAATTATTTCAGCGCAAGCGCGCAAAAAAAGCGGCAAGCGGCGCGGACGCTGTAAGCAAAAACCGCTTCCTATCTTTCTTTTCGGAAGCGGTTTTTGCGTTTGCGGGCTTTGTCAGCGCTCTGAGGCGCTTACGCCGCTTGCCGCCCTATCGTTTTCAGGATTTGCGGGGCGGTTTTTCCCCGGATAGCGCCGCGTACAGCCGCCGCGCCTTTTCGTACGCGCCATGCGCAGCCGCGCGCGCTTGCGGCCACGCGCCGCTTCCGCGCCCCGCCAGGTATACCGCCAGCAAAAGCAGCGCGGCGCCCATCAGCCCGCCGCCCAGCCCGGCCGCGCCCCCCGTAAGGTAATCGCGCGCGACCAGATAGGTTTCATACACCGCGCCGGCCTGCGAGGCCATGCCGAAAATATTGCCCGACACCGCGTAAAATCCAAACCGAAGCGCCGCGCCCGCCGCAAAGCCGCCCGTCGACTGGCTCAGCAGCGCGCATCCAAACGCCAAAATCGCGCTGTTTAGCAGGCCCAGCGCCGGCACTTCGCCGCCGGCCGCGTAGGCCAGCGTGGAAAACGCCGCGCACACGAGCGCCGCGCCCAGCGAAGGCAGCCGGCTTTGAAGCAGCGGCAGCACAATTCCGCGCCAGAGCCCTTCCTCAAAGGCGCAGCTGAGCAAAAGCGCGCACAGCGAAAGCGCCGTATACGCCCCGATTTGGGGTTTGAGCAGGCTCCAACCCCAGCGCACGCTGTCGGTCAGCCGCAAAAGCAGAACGCCCGCGACGGCCAGCGCCGCGCCCAACCCCATCCAGCGTATGTAGCCCTTGCCCGGCTTAGGCGCGCGCCCCAGCAACGCGCGCGAAAGCGCGGCGAGCACGCCCATCAGCAGCGCGCCCTGCAATATGCCCGATATGGACGAATAATTATAGAATAGCGCCTGCGCCCACGCGGGCGCGCGCGAAATATTATCGCTGGTCAGGTTCCAAACGCCCAGCATATATTCGTAAAGCGCGGAAATGCCCGCCATAAAGCCGGCCGCGGCCAGGAGGCTGACCGCGTAGGCGGTCAGCAGCGCCCAGCCAATTCTCAGCCCGTCCCGTCCCACAAACGCGCGCCGCGCAACGCGCAGCGCGCCGGATATCTTTTTGACCGTTTTTCTCAAGAAGTACATAACTGCCCTTTCAAGCCGTCCGGCGCAATCACCCGGTGAATCAGTTTGGGCGCGGCGACCGGCCGCGCGCTGGTTTCAAAAGCGCGGTTTAACATTTCCCGCGCCGCGTCCAGGTCGGAAGCGTCCGAAAAATGGATCTGGCACAGCGGCTCGCCGCGCGTCACGCGTTCGCCCAGCCTCTTTTTCATAATGATGCCCACCGCCGGATCGATCGTATCCTCCTTGCGCATGCGCCCGGCGCCCAGCGCGCGCGCCGCTTCGCCCACCAGCGACGTATGGACGCGGGCGAGGTAGCCGTCCGCCCCGGCGGGTATATCCACGCGCCTGTGCGTATGCGGCAAAAGCGCGGTGTCGTATATCACGCGCCGGTCGCCGCCCTGCTCCGAAATCATTTCGCCCAGCTTTTCAAGCCCTTCGCCGCTTTCAAGCTTGGCCTCGATCATGCGCATAGCCCCGTCCAGATCCTTAGCGCGCCCCCCGATAAGCAGCATATACGCGCCCAGCAGAAGCGATACGTCCCGAAGCGGGCCTTTGACCTGGTTCGACAGCACCCGTATGGCCTCTTCCACCTCCAGCGCGTTGCCGATGTACATGCCCAGCGGCTGATCCATATCCGTAACCAGCGCCGCAAACTTGCGCCCGGCGCGGGCGCCGATGCGCACCATCTCCTCGGCCAGCTCTACGGATTTTTCCAGCGTGGGCATAATCGCGCCGCTGCCCGTTTTTACGTCCAGCACCACCGCGTCGCAACCGGCGGCCAGCTTTTTGGACAGGATAGACGAAACCACCAGCGGCAGGCTGTCCACCGTGCCCGTCACGTCGCGCAGCGCGTAGAGCGCCTTATCCGCGGGCGCCAGGTTCGCCGTCTGGCCGATTACCGCGCAGCCCACCCGGTTAAGCTGGCTGATAAAGGACGGCGTATCCAGCGAAACGTTAAAGCCGGGGATGGATTCCAGCTTGTCCAGCGTGCCGCCGGTGTGCCCCAATCCACGTCCGCTCATCTTGGCAACGGTCAGGCCGCAGGCCGCCACCAACGGCGCCAGTATCAGCGTGGTGGTATCTCCCACGCCGCCGGTGGAATGCTTATCCACCTTTACGCCCCGTACGGACGAAAGATCCAGCATGTCGCCGGAGCGCGCCATGCTCATCGTCAAATCCACCGTCTCCTGCTCGTCCATGCCGTTTATACATATGGCCATGAGCAGGGCCGCGAGCTGATAATCGGCAAAGCTGGAATCGGTCGCGCCGCGCACAAAAGCCTCTATCTGCTTCGCGCTCAACCGTCCGCCGCGCCGCTTCGTCAAAATGATATCGACCGGATTCATCGGTTCAGCCCTCCTTTGCGTATTTTCAACGCCGGGTTCGGGCGGCGCATGATGCGCGGCCACCCAGGCGCGCCGTGTAAAAATTATTATAGCAGATTGCCGTCAAAGAATAAAGTTGCGCCCTTTCCTTTCCAAACGGAACATTTTGCGGTATAATATTGTCATAATTGTGGCGGCGTTTCAGGCGCCGCGCCATACGGACTATATAATTCGGAGGGCGGCTATGACCAAGAAGAAAATTCTGATCATCGGCGCAAATTATACCGGTTACGGGCATCGCAGCATCTGCGAGGCGCTTTGCGAGCAGCTGGATAAATATCCGGATGTGGAATACAGGGTGGTGGACGGATTTTCGCTGATCGGGCGCGCCGGGGTAAACGCTTCCAAGATATACGGGCCGATGACGCGCAACGCGCGCGACCTGTGGAAGTTTACCTACAAGATGTCCAACCAGGCCGCGCGGGCCATGCAGGATATGATGTCGCCGCTGGTGTACGAGCGCTTTTTACGCCTGCTGGGCCAGTTTCAGCCCGGGCTGATCGTGACTGTGCACGCCATGTTCAACGCCAGCCTGCTCAATATTTTAGAGCATTGCCATATTACGATTCCCTTTGTGGTGTTGCAGGCCGACATCATCAACATTCACCGTTCCTGGTGCGATCCGCGCGCCACGCTCACGCTGGCGCCCACGCCCGAGGCCTACGCGTGCAGCGTAAACGTACACCACATGCCGCCCGAGCGCATGGAACAGTGCGGCTTTCCCACGCGGGCGCGCTTTTGCGACGCGGCGCGCAATGCCGAAGCGCCCGATTATACCGGCGGCCGGCCGCTTAACTGCCTGCTTATGAGCGGCGGCGAGGGCAGCGGCAACCTGCGCCGTTACGCGCGCCAGTTGCTGGAGCATGTGGATTGCAACGTGCAGGTGATCTGCGGGCGCAACGCGCGCATGAAAAAGCTGCTGGAAGAGACGCTGCTGGGCGAATATCCCGGCCGGCTGACCATCCACGGCTTTTTGGACAACGTGCAGGACATAATGATAAAGAGCGATCTGGTCATCGCGCGCGGCAGCCCCAACACGATGATGGAAGCGGTGGTGCTGGGCGTTCCGCTGATGATTACCGGATCCCTGCCCGGCCAGGAGGCCGATAATCCGGCGCTGATGATTTCGCACAATCTGGGAATCCTGTGCGAAAATCCAGAATCCGCCCCGGCCATCGTTACCGCGCTGATGAGCAACGACGGCAAACGGCTGCGCGAAATACGCCAGGCCCAGCGCGAATACCGAAACTTTGATAACGCAAAAAATATCGCGGAGCGGCTGTATGGCCTGGCGCTCGATAAAGTGGAGCCCATTCCCGAGCCGCGCCGCATTCCGCCCGCGATAGGCATCTGGCGTTAAAAAACGGGCCGTTTAAAGGCGCGCGCCCCGCGATGTTTTTCGCGGGGCGTTTTTTTATCCGCCGCGCGCCGCCGGACATGGGCAAGGGCATGCTGACCGGTATGCCGCGCCCGGCCAGAAAGCTGAGCCATTCCATTTCGGCCAGCGTCTGGCCGGTATGGTCGCCGTCGTGCGCGGCTATACGCAGGATATAGCGCCTGCCATCCTTGAAAAAAGAATAAATATCGCTGGGCGAGCATGTCGCCGGGCGGATTAATTTTAGCGTCCCGGGCTCAAACCCGTATAGCCGAGCGCCCTCCTTTACAAGACGCGCGCTTTCGCCGTCCATGCCGTCCCCTCCCCCCGTTTGCCGGTATGCCGTATCCGCCGCCATTGTAACACGCGCACGCTTTGCCGGTCAATTGCGCGCGGCGGCGCATGTTTCCTTTTCGGCCCGGCATATACTGGGGCGACAGGAGGGATAAGCATGCAAAACGGGACGGGCAACGGAAAGCTGAAAATCCACACCGTAATCGAGCCGCAGGCCTGCGATACGGCCGGTAAGCGGCAGGCGCCCTGGTGGCGAGCCCCTTTCACCCCATTCTGGGCGCATACCGCGCCCGCGCGGGCAAAACTTAGGCGCAGCGCAAAACCGGTCCGCCGGCGCGCGCGGGCAAGGCGCACGCTTTCCGCGTCGGAAAAGCTTTTGCGCAATTCAGCCGTGGCCTGCGCGCTGCTACTTGGCGTAATGGCGCTTCAAAACGTAAACCAGCCCTGGACCCAGGCCGCCTTTAACGGCATACGCGACGCGGTTACCATGGATATCAACCTGGACGACACCCTGGGCAAGCTCAATTTTGTACGTTCGCTGGTGCCGGACGCCGCGCTGGTATTTTGGAATATGAACGAATCCAGCCTGAGCGCCCCGGTAAACGGCACGATAACCCATGCATACGACGATATGCAGCCCTGGACGGAATACGCCTGCGCAGGCGCGCAATCGGTATGCGCGGCCGAGTACGGCACCGTCGCGGCCGTAGGCCAGAGCAAGGAAGGCGACTGGACGCTGTTGATCGACCATGCGGACGGCGCGCAAACGGTTTACGCCTATCTCGCCCAGGTGCTGGTCAGCCCGGGCCAGAGCGTGGAAAAGGGCGCGCAGGTAGGCGTCACGGCCGACAGCGATACTTCGCGCCTGTACTTTGAGCTGCGCAAAAACGGCGTGCCGGCCAATCCGGCCACCTATCACGCGTAATCATGGACGGCGTTCGCATATGGGGCGTGCCCGTGCGCATCCACCCAGCGCTCCCCTTTGCGCTGGCGGCGGCGCTGGTGCTGGGCGCGGACGCGCGGCTGGGCATAGCGCTGGTATCGCTGATGGCGCACGAGCTCAGCCACGTGGCCATGGCGCTGGCCCTGAAGGTGCGTGTAAGCGAAATTGAGCTGATGCCCATGGGCGGCGCGGCGCGCGTGGAGGGCGTATGGCGGCTGCGCGGCGCGCAGGTTGCGCTCATCGCCCTGGCCGGCCCGCTGGCCAACCTGGTCATTTGCCTTGGCAGCGCCGCGCTGGGATACGCCGGGCTGCTGAGCGGATACGCCGTATACCTGTGGCTGGGCGCCAACGCGACGATGATGGTCTTTAACCTGTTGCCTGCGCTTCCTTTGGACGGCGGGCGGCTGCTATGCGCGCTGCTGGCGGGGCCGCTCGGCCAACAGCGCGCGCTGCGCGCCGGCGTGTGGCTGGGCCGGTTTACCGCCGTCGCGCTTATCGCGCTATGCCTGGCCGGTTATATGGCGCTGGGCGCCGTCAATTTGACGTTGCTCATGAGCGGCGCGTTTTTGTGGATATCCTCCGGGCGCGAGCTGGCGCTCAACACCGGCGCGGTGCTGATCAGCCTGATCGACCGCCAGTCCGAGCTGGCCAGCGAAGGCGTGCTGCCGCTAAGATGGATGGCCGCCGCCTGGGACGCCCCCGTAAGCGAGGTGCTTAGCAGCCTTACCCCCCGCCAGGTACACCGCATCGCGGTGTA
>CAWVLE010000092.1:0-8501 GCA_963929805.1 uncultured Eubacteriales bacterium
GGCCGTGCGGGCGGTGCAGCCCTCCTATACCAGCGACGCGGACGTAATGCCCCAGGTGATGGAGGATCTGGAAAAGGCCTTTTCTTACGTGATTACCCTGCCTTCCCTGCGCGAGGGCATGGACGGCGTCATTTCACAGGAGGTCACCCAGAGCATGCTTAACCAGGCGGCCGCGGCCGTGCTGCCCGTCAATATGACCGACGATCAGCTAAGCGCGCTGATTGCCTCCGACATGCAAACGCTGTCCGACCTGACCCAGTACGCCCAGCAACTGGTGCGCGAAACGCTCAACGGCAAGCTGCCCGAAGGCCAGGAGGAAGAGGCGCTGGACAAAATATCGCGCGATTTGCTGAACGTGGGTTACGACGAACAGCTCGTGGGCGCGGTCTGCGCCATCGTCGAGCAATACCTCCGGCCCAACATGCTGCTGGACGAGGAGACCACCGAGCTCAACCGCCAAAAGGCGCGCGAAGAGGCAGAGGCCGAACCGGTGATCTATAAAAAGGGCCAGAACATCGTGCGCGCGGGCGAACTGGTCACCGCTTCCCAGATCGAAATGCTAAACGCCCTGGGCATGTTAAAGGACCGGGCGGTGGATTTTTCGCTGTACGTAGGCGTAGCGCTTTTGCTGGCGCTGCTGTGCGCGACGGTGGCCGTCTATCTTCTGGCCTTTGAAATGGAAATCGCGCGCGATCCGCGCAACGTGGCGCTTTTGTGCGTCATCTTCGTGGTGGTAATGGGCTTTTCGCTCTTTACCCGTACGCTGAGCAGCTACCTTATGCCGGTTACGCTGGGCGCGATGCTGGTCACGCTGCTGCTCAAATCGCGCCTGGCCATCGTGGTCAACCTGGCGCTGTCGGTGATGATCGCGCTTTTGGCCTCGTCGGAGGGCGGGCTGTTCAGCTCCACCATGTTCGCCGTGTTGCTTACCGGAATGGTGTCCGGGCCGCTGTGTGTGGTAAGCATCCGCAAAAAGCGCCAGCGCCTTAACGTAATGGCGGCCGGCGTGCAGGCCGGCGTGCTCAACGCGGTCACCACCGTGGCCGTCGGGCTGATCAACAGCGTGGATACCAGCAGCGCGCTGTACTGGGCGCTGAACAGCGCGGGCAACGGCATCGTCAGCGCCGTGCTGTGCATCGGGCTTCAACCCGCGCTGGAATATACCTTTAACCTGGATACCCAGGCCAAACTCATGGAGCTTTCCAACCCCAATCAGCCCCTGTTGCGCAGGCTCATGCTGGAGGCGCCCGGCACCTATCACCACTCCATTATCGTGGCCAACCTGGCCGAGGCGGCCGCCAACGCCGTGGGCGCCAACGGGCTGCTCGCCCGCGTGGGCGCCTATTACCACGACATCGGCAAGCTGAAACGCCCGCTGTATTTTAAGGAAAACCAGCTAAACGACAACCCCCACGACCGCACCGACCCGCGCGTCTCCACCGCCATACTCACCGCGCACCCGCGCGACGGCGTGGAAATGGCCCAAAAGGCGCGCCTGCCCAAAACCATCCAGGAAATTATTCAGCAACACCACGGCGATACGCCCGTTTTGTATTTCTACGACCGCGCCGTAAAACAGGGCGGCCAGGTGGATATCGCCGATTTCCGCTACGACGGCCCCAGGCCCAAACGGCGCGAGGCCGCCATCGTCATGCTGGCCGATACCGTGGAGGCCGCCGCGCGCTCCATGGCCGATTCCACGCCGGAAAAACTCAGCCAGCTGGTCAACCGGCTGGTGCGCGGCAAGCTGGAGGACGGCCAGCTGGACGAGTGCAGCCTGACTTTCAGCGACCTTAACCGCATATGCGAGGCCTTTTTGACCGTGCTGATGGGCGTGTTCCACGAACGCATAGAATACCCCGATATCGCCATTCCGGAACGCCCCCGCATAGACGAAAACGCGCCGCTGAAAATCCCGCCCCAGAACGCGCCCGCGAAAGAGCCCGCGAAGGAGCCGGCGAAGGAGCCGCCGAAGGAACCGCCGAAAGAACCCGCGAAGGAGCCGCCGAAGGAACCCGCGAAGGAACCGCCGAAGGAACCCGCGAAGGAACCGGCGAAAGAACCGGCGAAGGAACCCGCGAAGGAACCGGCCGGGGAAACGGAAAAACAGGCCGCGCCCGCGGCGGAGGACGATCGGGCGGAGCAGACGGAGGCGCGTGATGGTTGAGCTTTCGATAGAGACGCCGCTGTGCGAGGCGGGCGTCGAGGAATTTATGAACCGGGTATCGCGCGCGTGTTTTGAAGCGGAGGGCGTATGTGAAATGGTATGCGGCGCGCGGCTGGTGGACGACGAGCAGATTCATCGGATCAACCTGCGCTACCGCGGGGTGGACCGGCCGACCGACGTGATCAGCTTTCCGGCCATCGAGTACCGCCCGGGCGTGACGGCGCGCGGCGCGCTTAAGCGGTTGCGGCGCGAATACGACCCGGACCGGGGCGCGATTTACATCGGCGATTTTGTCATATCCATGCCCCGCGCGCAGGAGCAGGCGCGCGCCTACGGCCACAGCCTGGCGCGGGAAGTGGGCTTTTTAACCGCGCACGCGCATTTCCATCTGATGGGTTACGACCACGAGACCGAACAGGACAGGCGCGCCATGCGCGCGATGGAGGAGCGCGTGATGCGCGATTTGCGCCTTACGCGCGAGGAGGGATGAGCGTGTTGGACGAACGGCAATTATACGAGCGCGCCTGCGCGGCGCTTGAGCGGGCGTACGCGCCCTATTCCCGCTTCCGGGTGGGCGCCTGCCTGTTAACCGGGGACGGCCGCATGTTTGAGGGCTGCAACATTGAAAACGCCTCTTTCGGCGCCACCATATGCGCCGAGCGCGCGGCGGTGAGCGCGGCGGTAAGCGCGGGCGCGCGCGCCTTTACGGCCATATGCGTGGTGGGCGAGCGCGCCCCGGCCTGGCCGTGCGGCATATGCCGCCAGGTGCTCAATGAATTTGGGCCGGGCATGACGGTGCTGTGCGGCAGCGTCGAGGCGCGCAGCTATGAAAAGACCACGCTGGATAAACTGCTGCCCCACGCGTTTGGGCCGCGCCAGTTGGGATAAAGCCGCCCCGCGGCAAATACTTTGGGAGGACTGTACATTGAGTAGCGCTTCTTTCCACTCGGGCTTTGTGGCCATACTGGGCCGGCCCAACGTGGGCAAATCCAGCATTATGAACGCCTTTGTGGGCGAAAAAGTGGCCATCGTCTCGGGCAGGCCGCAGACCACGCGCAACAAAATACTGGGCGTGGTTACCCGCAGCGATTTTCAGGTGGTGTTTGTGGACACGCCCGGCCTGCACACGCCGCGCACCAGGCTGGGCGAATACATGGTCAAGGCCGCGAACGAGGCGCGCGAAGGCGTGGACGCCGCCATGGTGGTGGTGGACGCGCAGCGCATCGGGCCGGGCGACCGGGCCATCATCGAGGACGTGGCGCGCATGAAGTGTCCGCGCTTTTTGGCGGTGAACAAGCTGGATCTGGTTACGCCCGAATCGCTCATGCCCCAGCTGGCCGGTTTGAGCGATTGCGGTTTTGACCAGATTGTGCCGGTCTCGGCGCTCAAGGGCACGGGCATGGACGAGCTGCTTTCCCTGATCGCGGGGGCCATGCCGGAAGGGCCGCGCTATTTTCCCGACGACATGATTACCGACCAGCCCGAGCGGGTAATCTGCGCCGAAATCATACGCGAAAAGGCGCTTAACAACCTGCGCGAGGAGATTCCGCACGGCGTGGGCGTGGAAATGCAGTCCATCGAAAAGCTGTCCGACCGCCTGACCGAGATACACGCCACGCTCTACTGCGAGAAGGCCTCGCACAAATCCATCATCATCGGCCGTCAGGGCCAGATGCTGGGCCTGATCGGCGCGCAGGCGCGCGCCGATATCGAGCGGCTGCTGGGCACGCGGGTGATGCTCAGGCTGTGGGTAAAGGTGCGCGAGGGCTGGCGCAACCGCCCGGACGATTTGCGCACGCTGGGCTATGAGGATTAAGATATGCTGGTAACCGACGCGCTGGTGCTGCGCCGCAGCGATTACCGCGATTACGACCGCATGGTAACCCTGCTCTCGCCCGCGTACGGGCGGCTGGAGGCCTGCGCGCGCGGATGCAGGCGGCCGCGCTCGCCGCTTATCAACGCGGCCGAGCTTTTTTCGGCCGGCGAATACACCTTCAGCCAGCAGGGCGGGCGGCTTACCATAACCTCGTGCCAGATTCACGAGGGCTATTACGCGCTGCGCACCGACCTTGATTTGCTTACCCACGCGGCGTATTACCTTTTTTTGCTGGACGCGGCCGCCCAGCCGGGCGTGGAGGCGGGCGCGCTTTTTATGCTGGGGCTGCACGCGCTGGCCCATTTAAACTACGGCCAACTGCCGCCCCCGCTGATAACCGCCCAGTTTGAAATGCATTACATGGCCGCGCTGGGCCAGAGCCCCCGCATGGACAGCTGCGTAATCTGCGGCCGTCCGGTGGACGGCGCGGCCCGGTTTGACGCATCTTCGGGCGGCGTGGTGTGCGGGCGTTGCCCGTCCAAGGCGCCCGTCATTTCCAACGGCGCGCGCCGCATATTGCTAAAGTCGCCCCGCACCGCCTTTGACAAAGTGGAGCTGCTCGCCCCCAGGCCGGAATGGCCCGAGGCGGCCGCCTGCATACGCAGGTTTGTTTCCTGCCGCATCGATCAGTTTCCGCCTCAGATGCCCGAATTGATAACAGGAGAAAACCAATGAACTTTCATCATACACCGGTATTGCTGGACGAATGCCTGGAAGGGCTGGCCGTGCGGCCGGACGGCGTGTATCTGGACGGCACGCTGGGCGGCGGCGGGCACGCCTGTCAGGTGCTTTCCCGGCTTCGCTCGGGGCATCTGTACGGCATAGACCGCGACGCCGACGCGCTTGGCGCGGCCGGCGAGCGCATAGCGCGGCTGGGATTTAGCGACCGTTTTACCGCCATTAAGGGAAATTTTCACGACGCGGCCGCGCTGCTGGCGCCGCTGGGCGTGCGCGCGCTTGACGGGGTTTTGCTGGATCTGGGCGTCAGTTCCCATCAGTTGGACGAGGGCGCGCGCGGCTTTTCCTACCGCGAGGACGCGCCGCTGGACATGCGCATGGATCAGAGCCAGGCGCTGACCGCCCGGGAGATTGTAAACGAGTACCCCGAACAGGCGCTGCGCGACATCATTTCCCGCTACGGCGAGGAAAAATGGGCCGCGCACATCGCGCGGGTGATCGTGGACCGGCGCGAGGGCGCGCCCATCGAAACCACCGCGCAACTGGTAAACGTAATCGACGCCGCCATCCCCAAAAAAATACGCGCCCGGGACGACGGACACCCGGCGCGGCGCACCTTTCAGGCGCTGCGCATCGCGGTAAACGACGAGCTGGGCCCGCTGGAACAGGCGCTGCGCGATTTGACCGGGCTGCTTAAGCCGGGCGGACGGCTGTGCGTCGTCGCCTTTCACTCGCTGGAGGACCGCATCGTAAAAAACACGCTGCGCAACCTGGCCGACCCGTGTACCTGCCCGCGCGATTTGCCCGTGTGCGTGTGCGGCAAAAAGCCTTCGGTGCGGTTGATTACCCGAAAGCCCGTTACCGCCACGGCGCAGGAACTGGCCGCGAACCCGCGCGCGCGCAGCGCTACGCTGCGCGTGGCCGAAAAACTGGAGGCCGCCCATGAATGAACTGATTACCCCGTCCGGCCGGGTGCCGCTGCCCGCCTTTTTCCCGGACGCCACCTACGGCGCGGTGCGCGCCGCCGGGTTTGAGGACGTGTACGCCGCCAATCTGTTTGGGCTGGAGATGAACAGCTTTCACCTGTACAATAAGCCGGGCGCGCGATTGATTAAGGGGCTGGGCGGGCTGCACGCCTTTACCGGATACCGGGGCGCGATATTGACCGATTCGGGCGGGTTTCAGCTGTATTCGCTCATCCGCGAAAACAGCGATTACGGCGAAATCCGCGACGGGGAGATCATCTTCCGGCCCGACCGGGGCCGCGAAAAGCTGACCTATACCCCCGAAAAAAGCATACAGACCCAGCTTCAATTGGGCTCGGATATATTAATGGCGCTGGACGTGTGTACCCATCCGGACGACGACGGCGCGGTGCAGCGCCGCTCGGTAGAGCTGACGGTAAAGTGGGCCGGGCGTTGCCGCGCTCAGTTTGACCGCCTGACCGCGCGCGTGCAGGGGCGTCGGCCGCTTTTGCTGGGCATCGTGCAGGGCGGTTCCGACCGCGCGCTGCGGCTGGAGTGCGGCGAACGGCTGCGCCGGATCGGCTTTGACGGCTACGGTTTTGGCGGCTGGCCGCTGGACGCGGCGGGCAATTTCCGCGAGGACATACTCGCCTGGGCGGCCGAGGCCATGGGCGACAGCCCGATCAAGTACGCCATGGGCCTGGGCCGGCCCGAGGAAATCGTGCGCTGCGTGAAGATGGGCTATAACCTGTTCGACTGCGTGATCCCCACGCGCGAGGCGCGCCACCAGCGGCTGTACGTGTTTCGGCCCGGCATGGCGACAAAAGAAGGCGTGCGGTGCGAGGACGGCGCGTTTTACCATTTTCACTACGTGTTGGACGATAAATACGTGCGCGACGGCCGCCCGGTGGACGAAAGCTGCGATTGCGCGCTGTGCAAAAATTATTCGCGCGCCTACCTTAACCACCTGTTTAAGGTGGGCGACGCGCAGGGGCTGCGGCTGGCCACCGCGCACAACCTGCGCTTTTACGGGCGATTGATGGAGCTGCTTAGATGAACGAACGGGAACAGGCCGCGCTGGACGCGCTGCTCAAATCAAAAAACTACGCCTGCGTGTATCCGGACGCGGTGCGCCGCGCGTTTGAAACCCAGCTGGCGCGCCATAAGACGCTTAAGGAGGCCGAGAAGGCCGCCCGCGCCCAGCTGCACCAGCTAACCGGCGCCTTTATGACGCCCCAACAGCTAAAAAGCGCGCAGGCGCTAATGGGGCAATACGCCGCGGGCGATCAGGACGCGCTTTGGCGCGCGCTTAAGCTGCACGCCTCCACCGCCGAAAGGCTGGAGGGCATGCGGGCGCTGTTCGCGCGCGCCTTTGAAAGCCTGGGCGGCGGGACGGTGCTGGATCTGGCCTGCGGGCTTAACCCGCTGTATCTGGGCCACGCGGGCAAAAGCGTGGTGGGGCTGGATGTCAACATGGGCGCGGTCGATCTGATCAACCGCTGGGCCGCCGCCGCCGGTTGGGACGTGCGCGCGCGCGGCGCCGATTTGACTAAGCCGGACGCGCCGCTGGAAAAAACCGGCTGCGCGCTGGCGATGAAGCTGCTGCCCGTGCTGGAAAGATCGCAAAAGGGCGCGGCCATGGCGCTGCTTTTGCGCGTGAGCGCCCCAAGGATACTGGTCAGCTTTCCCACGCGCACGCTGGGCGGGCGCAGCGTGGGCATGGCCGGTCATTACACGCGCTGGTTTGAAGAAAATCTGCCCGGGCAGTTTTGCCTGCTGGACCGCTTTGTGGAGGCGGACGAGCTGTGCTACACGATCAAACGCAAATCGATGGAGGAATGAACGCAGATGCCGAGCCTTTATGTGGTCGCCACGCCCATTGGCAATTTAAACGATTTGACGCCGCGCATGCGCGAGGCGCTGGAACAGGCCGACCTGATCGCCGCCGAGGATACCCGCGTCGCCATGAAGCTCTTAAACCATCTGGGCCTGCGCAAAAATCTGGTGTCCTGCCACAGGCATAACGAACAGCGGCGCGCGGGCGGGCTGATCGAGCGCATGCTGAGGGAGGATCTGACCGTGGCGCTTACCTGCGACGCGGGCACGCCGGGCATATCCGACCCGGGCGGGCTGCTGGTGAACCAGGCCATCGCCGCGGGCATACCGGTCACGCCGGTGTGCGGGCCCTGCGCCGCCGTCGCCGCGCTGTCGGCCAGCGGGTTCGACACGCGCGAATTTACCTTTTTCGGCTTTCTGCCGCGCGAAAAAAAGGCGCTTGGCGATAAACTTAAATCCGTCGCGCAGACCGGCGTGCGCACGGCCGTGTTCTATGAATCGCCTCACCGCGCCGTGGATCTGGTTGAGATGATCGGTAAATGCCTGCCCGGCGCGCGGGTGTGCGCCGCCTGCGATATATCCAAGCGCTACGAATTGATTTTGGTGGACGAGGCCGCGCGCGTGCTGGAAAAGATGCGCGCCAATCCCAATGTGGAAAAGGGCGAATACGTCGTCGCCGTGGAACTGCCCCCGCCGCCGGAGGAAAAACAGGCGCCCGCCGCCCGGCCCGAAGACGAGGCGGCCAAAGCGCTGCTGGAGGAAGCCTTTGAAACCGGCAGCCTTGAGGCGGCCGCCCAGCGCCTCCTGGCGCGCGGCACGCCCCGAAACCGGGTGTACGCCGCCCGCCTGGCCGTGCGCCGCTTTTTGGAAAATCTTCAGCCGGAAGACGGGGACTGACCACCCTCCCCCGCCGCGAAAAAGCCAAAAGGCCGAAGGTTGGCTGGCGAGGCGACGGGCGACAAAGGGAGGAGCGAAGCGA
>CAWVLE010000093.1:0-11665 GCA_963929805.1 uncultured Eubacteriales bacterium
GAAAAAGGACGCCGCAGGCGGACTTTTTCGACACACTAAAACGGCGCTTTGCGGTTTTCACAAAGCGCCATTTTTCACACTAGAGGATTTACGTGTGCGCGTCAACGGGCGCTTAACACGTCGCGCTCATACTTGCGCACGACGCTTAGCCATTCCTCGCCCACGGGCACGTTTTCCTGCGCGCAGTAGTAATCCCATACCGCGGAGAAGGGCAGCGTCTTGGCCTCTTCGATCAGCGCCAGGCGGCTGGTGTAATCCATGGCGTTTTCGGCCTTGACGATATCGGCGCGGGGCGTAAGCAGCGCGCGCAGAAGCGATTTTTGCGCGTTGCGCATGCCGATGACCCAGGCGGCCACGCGGTTGATGGAGGCGTCAAAGTAGTCCAGCGCGATGCATACGCGACCCAGATAGCCGTTGTACACGATCTCGTTCATAATATTTTGCAGCTCGTCGTCCAGCGTAATGACGTGGTCGCTGTCCCAGCGCACGCCGCGGGAGACGTGCAGCAGCAACTTGTCGGAGAACTGCAGCACCGCGGAGATCTTGCCGGAGATGTACTCCAACGGATGGAAGTGGCCGGCATCGAGCGTGTACAGCTTGCCGCGCGAAAGCGCGTAGCCCATCATCAATTCGTGCGAACCCACGGTATAGCTTTCCACGCCGATGCCGAACAGCTTGGATTCCACCGCGTCCAACACCAGCGAGGTGTCGATGCTGGCGTCGGCAAATATTTCGTCCAGCGCCTTGACCATGCGCGCGCGGGGCGCGGCGGTGTCGGCGGGTACGTCCTTATAGCCGTCGGGCATCCAGAAGTTGACCACGCAGGGCTGACATAGCGCCTTGGCAAAGGCCTGGGCGATTTCGCGGCAGCGCTTGCCGTGCTCAATCCAGAAGGTGCGTATTTTTTCGTCCGCGCTGGCCAGCGTAAAACCATCGGCCGCATAAGGATGGGAGAAATAGGTGGGGTTAAAGTCCAAGCCCATGCCCTTTTCACGCGCCCAGTCCAGCCAGGCGGAGAATTGCTCGATGGTGTACTGGTCGCGATCCAGCTTTTTGCCGTTCAGCTCGGCATAGTTGGCGTGCAGGTTCAGCTTTTTCGTGCCGGGAATTAATTCCAGCGCTTTATCGATATCGGCGCGCAGCTCCGCCGCGTTGCGCGCGCGTCCCGGATAATTGCCCGTGGTGGCGATGCCGCCGGTCGCGCCCAGGCTGCTTTCCGATTCGCAGCCCATGATGTCGTCGCCCTGCCAGCAGTGCATGGAAATGGCGACGGATTTAGCGGCCTTCATCGCCGCGTCGATGTCCACGCCGCGCAGCGCGTACATTTCCTTGGCGTATTCATAGCCCTGTAAGATGAGTTTTTCGGATACCGGCATGGGGCAAATCCTCCTTGTACGATTTATGTGGGTAAACTTCATGCCCTTATTATAACAGTTTGCGCGGCAATTGCAAGCGCGGCGGCGCGCGCTGTAAAAAAATGTGTTATTGTGCTATAATAAATCCCGTTGCGCTGAACAGGCGGCGCGTGGTAAAATTTTTGCGCGAAGGGAGGCAAACGGCTTGTCAAATGCGTTTGAAAGGGCGCGGCGGCTGATTGGGGAACAGAGGCAGCGCCTGCTGGAGGAAAAGCGCGTGGCGGTATTCGGGCTGGGCGGCGTAGGTTCCTACGCGGCCGAGGCGCTTATGCGCGCGGGGATCGGACAATTGACGCTGGTGGACGGCGACAGCGTGGATGAGACCAACATCAACCGCCAGCTTTACGCCACATACGAAACGATTGGCCAGCCCAAGGCGCTGGTGGCTGCGCGGCGCGCGCATGCCATAAACCCTTTGGCGCGGATCGACGCGCGCGTGCTTTTCTACGACGAGAACACGATGGATCAGCTCGACTTTCGCAATTACGACTATATCGTGGACGCGATTGATTCGGTGCGCAGCAAAATTTTGCTGATTGAAAACGCCGCGCGCGCGAATACGCCCATCATCAGCTGTATGGGTACGGGCAACAAGCTTTATCCCACCCGGTTTGAAGTGGCCGATATTTACCAAACCAGCGTATGCCCGCTGGCGCGCATCATGCGGCGGGAATTGCGCGCGAGGGGTATTGAAAGGCTGAAGGTGGTCTATTCGCGCGAGACGCCCAGGGCTGAAGCCGGGTCCGGGCGCACACCCGGTTCCATTTCGTTTGTGCCACCGGTAGCCGGGCTGATTATGGCCGGCGAGGTAGTGCGCGCGCTGGCCGGGTTAGGCGAAAACGAACAATAAAAAAGTCAAAAGCGCCCAGGCGGCTTTTGCCGTATCTGGGCGCGGATAATACGCGCGGCGCATGACGGCTGCAAATTTTTTGCGCCGCGCCGGAAGCGTTAATTTAGTTCAGCAATTTAACCGGCATGCGTCCAAAGCAGCGCATGTGTTACATGCACCCGCCGTGGCAGCGGCCCAGCAGTAAAAAGCCGATGCCGCAAAGCAGGGAAACCACTGACCCGATCATCCCGGCCAGGCCGATCGCCGGCAAAATGCCCGACAGGATCAACCCTACAATGCCGATTACAATCAATGCGATTAAAACAGCGCGCATTTTAGCACCTCCTCCGTGAAAGAAGCCCGTTTTTCCAGGCTCCCCGTGCATAGTATGCGCCGGACGCATTGCGCGCGCCGTCCTTTCATGAATATAAAAAGTGGGCGCCTCTCCGCCTGCCCGGCTAAAGAGACGCCCGCTTTTTACATTTACGGACGCGCCGTCGCGCTTTTAGCGGCGGCGCGTTTTCGTAGGGGTTTATTTAATTTCGATCCTGCGGCCCATGGGTTTCTGCTCATCCTGCTTGGGCATATTCAGCATCAACACGCCGTTCTTATATTCGGCGGTGATGGCTTCCTCGTTAATGCCGTTGAGCGTAAACGAACGGCGCATGGAGCCGCTGCGGCGCTCGTTGTAGATATACTCGCCCTTTTCCTCCTTGCTGGTCTCGTCCATGTTGACCGAAATGGTCAATACGCCGTCGTCCACCTCAATATTGACCTTGTCGCGGTCGATACCGGGCATATCCGCTTCCAGCAGGTAATGATCGCCCATATCGCGCACGTCCACGCGGAACGCGCCGCTCATGGCGTCGCCGCCCCAGAAAAACGGACGGAAGAAATCGTCGCTCCACAAACTGTTGGCCACACGGTTGGCAGGGGAATGATTAAAACGATAAGGCATCAGGCTGGTCATATTAAATCCCTCCTCAAGGATTACGCTTTATTTTTCTGTCGGGCGAAAGTGCCACCCGGTTTCCGGATAGCCCCGTTCCCGTTCGCTTGATTGTATTATAGTCTAAAGGTCAAAGAAAGTCAATATCAAATAAGGTAAATGTTGCGTTAAATCGGGCTCGCGCGGGCGGGGAATACTTTTGCGCAGGGGGATGGGAAAAATACCGGGCGCGTTTCAATTGTTGACGCAAACGGTCGAAATGATACTTGCCAATTGATGGGGATCGGCGTATGATGATAATCGAGGTGTGTGTAATGACCGACAGGCTTTATTACAACGACGCGTATTTGACGCAATTTCAGGCGACGGTAACAAAATGCGTACGCAGCGATTCGCTTTGGCACGTATCGCTTGACCGAACGGCCTTTTATCCCACTTCAGGCGGCCAACCTTTCGACACGGGCGTATTGGGCGGCGCAAACGTAAGCGACGTATATGTGGATCAATCGGGCGAGGTGTGGCACGTAGTGGACGCGCCTCTTTCCCAGGGCGAGCGCGTGGAGGGCGCCATTGACTGGGCGCGCAGGTTTGACCACATGCAGCAGCACGCGGGCGAGCACATGATCGCGGGAAAAATTTTTAAAATGGCAAACGGACACACCATTGGGCTGCACCTGGGCGCGGAGGTATCCACCATAGACGTATCGCTGCCCGGCGGAGAAATGCGACTGGAGGAGGATTTGCTGCGCGAAATCGAAACATGGGTCAACGCGGATATTCAGCGCGATATACCAATACGCTGTTTTTTTCCCACGCCCGAGGAAATGGCCGCGCTGCCGCTGCGCAAGCCGCCCACGGTGCGCGAGCACATACGCGTGGTGCTTATCGGCGAGGAGTGCGTGGCCTGCGGGGGAACCCATCCCGCTTCCACCGGGCAGATTGGCCTGGTGAAAATACTGGACGCGCGCCCGAGCCGGGGAAAAATGCGTGTAAGTTTTGTGTGCGGCATGCGCGCGATACGCGATTACCAGATGCGCTTTGAGGTATCGGGCCGCGCGGCCGCGCGCCTGTCCAGCCCGGTGGAAAAACTGGACAGCGCCGCGCAGCGGGCGCTTGACCGCCTGGACGAAGCAGAATACCGGATAAAGGCCATCTACAGGCGCGAGGCGATGGAAAAGCTGGACGGCCTGATTGCCGGCGCGAAAGAGGTGGGGAAGTGGCGGCTGGTCGTGCATCGCTTTGACGGGTTGGATATGGACTCGCTGCGCGACCTGGCGTCGGCGCTTACCCAAAATCCCGACGTAATCGCGCTGCTGGCGGTTGGCCATCAGCAGGGCGAACAGCTGCTCTTCGCCAGTTCGGAACAGGCGCGGCTCGACATGAGCGCGCTGTTGCGTGAAGCGGCGCGCGCGTTTGACGGCAAGGGCGGCGGCAGGCCGTGCTTTGCTCAGGGCAGCGCTCCGCGCGCGGGCGCGTTGGAATATGCGGCGCGCAAAACGGAAGAACGGTTGCAAGCGCGCTGAAGGGAGGGCGCGCCCAGCCATAGCAGACCAGGGTGAGGAGGATGGCGATGGCTTCATTGCTGACAGGCTTTTTCTCGGTGGAAAAGTTATTGCCCGCCGCTCAGGCGAAAGGCCCGGTTCCAAATACGCGGCAAACCTACAAAAACGTCATTGACATTGCGCTGCCTTCCGTAATGGAAATGGTGCTGATGAGCCTGGTCGGCTCGGTCGACACCATGATGGTCAGCCTGCTTGGCGACGAGGCAATCGCCGCAGTGGGGTTGGTCGGACAGCCGCGCATGCTGTTGCTTTCGCTGTTCTACGCGCTCAACATCGGCGTAACCGCCATTGTGGCGCGCCGAAAGGGAGAAAACCGGCCGGAAGAAGCCAACCGCACCATGCGCAACGCGCTGACGCTGGTGGTGATTTTAAGCGTTTTGCTGGTGATTCCCGCGCTGAGCTTTGCGGGGCAGCTCATGCAGTTGGCCGGCGCGAAGGAGGACACGATTGCCGACAGCACGGTGTACTTTAAAATACTGGCCATGTTTTTGCCGGTAAACGCGCTGACCATGTGCATTTGCGCCGCGCAGCGCGGCGTGGGCAATACCCGGCTGACCATGAAAGTAAATATCGCTTCCAATTTGGTGAACCTGGTGTTTAACTATTTGCTGATCGGCGGAAATCTGGGCTTTCCGCGGCTGGAGGTCGCGGGCGCGGCGATCGCCACCGTGCTGGGCATGATGGTGGGCCTGGCGCTTAGCCTGTTTACCATATTTGACACGCGCCGCAATCACGGCTTTTTGCGCATCCATTTACGGGATGATTGGCGGCCGGACTGGGAAGCGCTGCGCGGCATCGTAAAGCTGGGCGGGAACGCCATGCTGGAACAGGCGGCGCTGCGCGTAGGTTTTTTTGCCTATGCGCGTATCGTGGCGGAGTTGGGCACGCAGGCCTTTGCCGCGCATCAGATTGCCGCGCAGTTCCAAAACCTGTCCTTCACATTTGGCGACGGAATCGGCGTGGCGGGCACGTCGCTGGTAGGCCAGATGCTGGGAAAGAACCGGCCCGATCTGGCCAAGCTGTACGGAAAGGCCAGCCAGAGAATGGCGCTGGTGGTGGCGCTTATACTGGCGACGCTGATTGTCGTGTTCCGCTATCCGCTGGTGGGGCTGTTTACCCAGTCGGCTACGACAGACCCCAAGGTAAAGTTTCTGGCCGCCCAGGTAATGCTGATGGTGGCGGCCTTCCAGCCGCTGCAAACTTCGTCGGTGGTCATTTCGGGCGCGCTACGCGGCGCGGGCGACACGCGCTATGTGGCCGCGGTGATGATGCTGTGCGTGGCGCTCATACGCCCGCTGGTCAGCCTGCTGGCCATATACGTGTTAAATAACGTAATGCGCCTTAGCGATTTGGCCCTGATGGGCGCGTGGGCGGCCAGCATCATCGACATGGGCATTCGGCTATTTTGCGTTTACCGGCGGTTTAACGGGGGAAAATGGTATGACATTAAAGTATGACGCGCTGGTTTTCGATATGGATGGAACGCTGCTGGATTCCATGCCCTATTGGCGCATGCAAAACCTGGTGTTTCTGCGCGAACACAACCTGCCCGTGCCCGAGCAGATGCGCGGCCGGGAGACCGAAATTTCCAGCCGGCTGGCCACGCATATTTTTGTCGAGACTTTTCATCTGCCCATGACGCCGGAGGAGATTTTTCACGGGCATGAAAGGCGCATGCTGGACAACTATTTAACCGTAATCAGGGAAAAGCCGGGCGCGAAAGCCTTTCTGGAACGCATGGCGCGGCTGAACCAGCGCATGTGCGTGGCTACCGCTACGCCCAGCGATATCGCTGCGCAGGCGCTGGAAAAACAGGGTATGCTGAAATATTTTGAATTTGTGGTTTCCAGGGAAGAGCTGGGCGCGACCAAAAATGAACCGGTGTTCTTTGAACGCGTGGCGCGGCGGCTGGACGCGTCCTGCGCCCGCCTGGCGATGTTTGAGGACGCGCTTTACGCCATACAAAGCGCATGCGCCGCCGGGATGGACCTGTTTGCGATTTATGACGATACCGCGCGCGCGGACGCGCCGCGCATTAAACAGCTGTGCCGGCGCTATTTTGAAAGCTACGACCAGTTGGAAGACGGGCTGTTTGTAATTTAACAAACATTTCATGGCCCGGCGGCCGCCCGCGCGAATTGACATCGCGCGGCGCGTGCGGTATAATAATTTGGTAAGCCGCTCGGGGCGGGCTTTAAAATCGCGCTTTGGCGCGTGCCCGGCACCCGGCGAGTACTTGAATTAGGAGGTGCAACGCGTGTACGCAGTCATTCTTACCGGAGGCAAGCAGTACCGCGTCCAGCAGGGCGATGTAATCTATGTTGAAAAGCTCGATGCGCAGACGGGCGCGGAAGTCAACTTTGACGTGATGATGCTGGCCAACGACGATGCGGTGAAGATCGGCACGCCGGTCGTTTCCGGCGCGAAGGTAACCGGCAAGGTTCAGGGCCAGGTAAAGGGCGCCAAGTTGGTCGTCTACAAGTACAAGGCCAAGAAGAACGAGCGCAAAAAGCAGGGTCATCGCCAGCCTTACACCAAGGTTGAGATTACCGCCATTAACGGCTGATCCAGATGACGACGGCGTTCATCTATCAGCGCGGAGGGTGGATTACCGGTTTTGAAATCAAGGGCCATGCGGGGTACGCGCCGGCGGGCGCCGATATCGTGTGCGCGGCTGTTTCGGCCGTAAGCGAAACGACGGTGTTGGGCCTTACGCGCGTGCTTGGGCTTAACTGCCCGGTGCATACCGATGAAAAGCGGGGCGCGCTTTCATGTTTTCTGCCGCCGGAGGGCGCGGATGAGCGCGCGCAGGTTCTGCTCAAAACGCTGGTGGAAGGATTAACGGGCATTTATCAGGAGTATCCCGGTTTCATCCGGATCATTTTCAGGGAACGGAGGTAAGGCAATATGTTCAAAATGAACCTTCAGCTGTTCGCCCATAAAAAGGGAATGGGCAGCTCTCGTAACGGCCGTGACAGCGCGGCGCAGCGCCTTGGCACCAAGCGCGCGGACGGTCAGTTTGTACTGGCGGGCAATATTCTGGTTCGCCAGCGCGGAACTCGCATTCATCCTGGCAAAAACGTAGGCATCGGCGACGACGATACGCTGTACGCCAAGATGGACGGCATCGTCCGCTTCGAGCGTCTGGGCAAGACCCGTAAGCAGGTCAGCATTTATCCCAAGACCGAAATCGCGGCCGAATAATTTAAACCTTTGGCGCCCGGCTTTGCCGGGCGTTTTTTTATAAACGCGAACAAAAGCGGGGGAAAGAATTGCAGATACGATTCGACGACGGCCGGGCGCGGATTGAGGGCGTGCGATTCGACGCGCGATTGACGCTGATGGACAGCGCGCAGTGCTTTTGCTGGACGGAGCGCCAGGGCGTTTTTTACGCGGCGGTGTTTGGACGCCCGGTCGCCATACGCCCGGCGGAAAGCGGGCTGGACATCTGGCCCTGCGACCGCGAATTTCTGGACAAGATGCTAAATTACCTGGATCTGGCGCGCGATTACGGCGCGCTGAAATCTCGCTACGCGCAGTATCCCTGCGCGCTGAGCGCGCTTGACAAGCTGGACGGGTTGCGCGTGCTGAACCAGCCGGTGTGGGATACGCTTTTAAGCTTTATACTATCGGCCAACAACAATGTGTCGCGCATCCGCGGCCTGGTATCGCGGCTTTGCGCGGCCTACGGGCCGGCTTATGCGCTGGACGGGGAGAAGCTTTATGGCTTTCCGGACCCGCGCGCGCTGGCCCATGTTCCGGAGCAGGCGCTGCGCGCGCTGGGCGTGGGCTATCGCGCCGGCTACCTTATAAACACCGCGCGCGCGGTCGGCCAGGGATTTGACCTGGAAGCGCTGAGGAGCCTGCCCTACGAACAGGCGCACGCGCGTCTGTTGCAGCTGAGCGGAGTGGGGGATAAGGTGGCCGATTGCGTGTTGCTGTTTTCGTGCGGGCATCATTCGGCCTTTCCCGTGGACGTGTGGGTGGACCGGCTGATGCGTTGCTGGTTTGAACCGCTGCGCACGGCGAAAAGCCGAAAGGCGCTGGCCCAACAGGCGCGCGCGATGCTGGGCGATGAGGCCGGGCTGCTTCAACAGTATCTTTTCCACTGCGCGCGATGCGGCATTTTGCCGCTTGAAGAAAGGACGGACACGCAATGCGAAGAGCGGATCGCGCCGTAACGGACATGGACGAAATACTGGATATCGTAAGGCGGTGCGAGGTGTGTACGCTGGCGTTGAAGGACGCGCAATACCCCTACGCGTTGCCGATGAGTTTTGGCGAAACCGTGCGGCAGGGCGCGCTGATACTGTATTTTCACTGCGCGCCCGAGGGGAAAAAACTGGACCTGATGCGCGCCGACGCGCGCGTAGCCTTTGAAATGCATACGCGCGTACAATTTGTACCGGCAGAAGCGGCCTGCAACGCCACCATGCGCTATGAAAGCGCGTGCGGCACGGGCATATTGCGCATGGCCGAAGCGCAGGAAAGCGAACAAGCGCTCAGGGCGATAATGCGCCACTACATGCCCGGGACGCAGCGGTTCGATTTCGAGGCGCGCGCCATGGCCGCCGCCCGCATGCTGCGGCTGGATGTGCAAACCATAACCGCCAAAAGACACCGCTAGGCGCGGTGGGAAGCGCCTGGCGCGGGCTGGTGAAACGGATTGGGTGATACGCGATGGAGTTGAATTTTAAGCGGGTGTACGAAACGGTATCGCGCATACCGCGCGGCCGCGTGGCCTCCTATGGGCAGATTGCCTTTTTGCTGGGCGAACCGCGCGGCGCGCGGCAGGTGGGCTGGGCGATGCGCCGCTGCCCGGACGGCCTGCCGTGGCATCGGGTGGTGCGCGCGGACGGTTCGCTCGCCGGTGGGAATCCGGATTTTCAGCGCGCGCTGCTTGAAGCCGAAGGCGCGCGCTTTACGCCGGACGGACGGGTGGATATGACCGCCTGCCGGTGGGAAGACCCCGTGACGCCGGAATAGGCGCAGGGGCCGCGTGCGCGGCGTTTACGCGCGGCTTTTGATCAGTTCCAGGGTGGGGCTATAACAAAGGGCGTTGGTTGCCAGCACCGAGCTTTTTTGACCATAGGGCAAAGGCGCGCCGTCCATGGCGCATACGCGGCCGCCCGCCTCGGCTACCAGCAGGCTGCCCGCGGCGAAATCCCAGGGGTTCAGTTCCATCTCCCAGAAAATTTCGGCGCGTCCGGCCGCGATATCGCATAAATCCAACGCAGCCGAGCCGCTGCGGCGTATATCGCCGGTCTGCTTAAGAAAATGGGCCGCCAACGCCATGCTGCGCGCGCCGGTCTGTTCGCTGTAGGGCGACGTGCCGATCAGGGTAAGCGCCTGATCCATGGGAAAAGCGGATACTTCCAGCTTTTTCCCGTTTAAAAAAGCGCCCGCGCCTGCTTTTGCGGTGTACATCTCGTCCAAATACGGTTGATATATTACGCCCAGTTCCGCACGCCCATGCGTTACCAGCGCGACCGATATGCACGAACAGCGCCGCGCATGCATGAAATTCGTGGTGCCGTCGATCGGGTCGATCACAAAGGTCGGCGCTTCGGTAAGCGGATCGTTTGCCTGCTCCTCGCAGAAAAAACGGGCCTGAGGCATTAACGCGGATAGGCGCTTAAGCAGGAATGCCTGGACGTTTATGTCGGTTTGGGTGACGAAGTTGGCGTGCCCCTCCTTTTGATAGACGCGGGGATGATCGGCCTCCAGAACGATTTTACCGGCCTGCCGCACGATTGATGCGATTTTTTCCAGCATGGATGGTTCCTCCTTCACGGATGATAAAAGCAAATTTGCAAAAATAAACCGCCGCGTCTTTAATTACGCGGCGGAACTTTTTAAACAGTTTACGCGGCGGGGGCTTCAGTAGCCTCGGCTGCGCCGGCTTCGGTAACGGCGGGGGCCTCGGTGGCCTCGACCTCGCCGGCTTCGGTAGCGGCGGGCGCTTCGGTGGCCTCGACGGCATCCGCCTCGTCCTCGGTAGCGGTATCTTCGGCCTCAGGCATAGCGGTAGCGTCGGCGTCCGCAGCGGCTTCATCGGTCGCCTCGGACGTTGCGGTTTGCGTCGGGGTGGATACGTTGGAGACGCGCGCGTTGAGCGCGGTCATCAAAATAGCCAGCACGATAAACACGCCCGCGCCAACCTTGGTGATCATTTCCAATTTGCCCTCATAGCTTTTGGCCTTGCTTTTGCCAAAGAAGGTTTCAGCGCCGCCCCCGATGGAGCCTAACCCGGCGCGCGCGCCATCCTGCATCAGCACCGCGACAATAAGTATGATCGCGTTTAGAACCAACAGCACGTTAACGACAACCAGCAAAGCTTGCATGAAGAGAGACCTCCTTAAAATTCACATGCGCCCTCTTGACGCCGCGCGACCGGCCGCCAAACCGCACATGTATAAATCGACCGCAAAAGACAACATATTATAGCATGCGCAGGAATAAATGGCAACCGTTTTTTTGAAAATCAGCGTTGAATTTCAAAATTTGGCGAATCAATTTTCAGCCCCAACTCGTCAATTGACTTAAACAGGCTGTAGCGGGCGCGGTAATCCTTTGCGCATGTAAGCGCGCGCATGGTGAGCTCGCCGCTGATTCCAATTTCAGCGGGCGTCATGGGTGCGCCCAGGGTGGACATGGCCTGCTCGATCGCCTGGCGCGAGGGCAGCTTGTCCAGTTCAGCGCAAATCCTGTCAAAATTGGCCACGATGGCCTCAAACCGGCGCGCGTGCTCCTTTCGGGTAAGGAAATCGTCCGGGTTTTCGAGCATGATGGCCTCGGCGGCCGTGCCGCCATAGCAGGTTCGCATAAAGGATTCGCGCGCTTTACGGTCCATGGCGCGGTTAAGCGCCTGTTCCTCGTCGAGCGAGCGAACGTCGATATTTTTAAAATT
>CAWVLE010000094.1:0-3014 GCA_963929805.1 uncultured Eubacteriales bacterium
TTCGGCGTGTTTTTGCTGACCGCTTTCGTAAAGGGCATTCCGCACGACATATTTGAGGCGGCGCAGATAGACGGCGCAGATGTGGGCAATATATTTGTACGCGTCGTAGTGCCGCTGCTGCGGCCCATGCTGGCGACGCTGGCCATTTTGTCGGTGCTGTTTTTCTGGAACGATATCATCTGGCCCAACATCGCGCTGATGAAGGAAAACGAGTATACTATTGCCGTGGCGCTTAAGCCGTTTACCGATTCCAATACCGACAACACCATACGCAATTACGGGCCGGTCATGGCGGCGTATGTCATCGTCAGCGTGCCGCTTTTGATCGCTTTCTTCTGCGCGTCGCGCCAGTTTATTGAAGGCATGACCTCCGGCGCGATTAAAATGTAGTCCGGTATATCTTGAACAATAAGCATAAAAATGCAGGAAACGGAGATGCACGATATGCCAAAACTTTGCGCTTTTGACCGGGAAGCGCGCACCATTGGCGCGCGCAACCGGTTGTTGGGCAACTTTTTGCCCATAGAAACTTCCTGGTTTAAAACTGTGTTTCAGGCACGAAGGGGGCAAAAGATCGAGCTGGCCCTGTTTGCCGCTTCGCGCTATTGCCTGTATGTCAACGGCCAAATGCTGTATAACGGGCCGCAAAAAGGGGACAAAAATACCGCCTATGTGGACCGTGTGGACATAGCGGAGGCGCTGCGCGATGGCGAAAACGTAATATCCGTAAAAGTTACCTCCTATCCGCCGGTAGAAGCCTATGTGAACATGGAAGATTTGACGAACGAAGGGCCCTACGGGGTTACGGGCACGGCGTCCGGGCCGTGCCTGATGGTGGTCAGCGGCGGCGACGGGCCGGAACTGAGCACCGGCTACGCCGACTGGCGCGTGTTGAACGACCGCTCCATAGAGTATACCCGGGGCGAAATGGGCTTTATCATGGGCGGAAACGAGCGCGTGACGGCGTCCAAAATGTCGCCGCATACGTTGGATAGTTGCATGGCGGGCTTTGAAAAACCGGTAATCAGGTGGGTTCAACGAAGCGGGGTTTCTACCGCGCTTGCGCCCTTCGCGCTGTACGAGCGCACGCTGCCGTCCATGCTGCTGGAACCGGAACGGGGATTTGAAAGGTTCATGAGCCGCACCGAGCCGGGCTGCGAGCCGATAAACCTATTGGAAGGCCCTGTGGAACTGGCGCCCAACGGCCGCTACGCGATAGATTTAGACGCGGGCGTATTGCGCACGGCCTATCTTCTTTTGAGCATGTCGGGCGGCGCGGGCGCGCGCGTCGATATAAAGTACACCGAGGCGTACAGTAAGCTGTGCCACGAGGGCGCGTATCCGCATCCCGTAAAAGGACGGCGCGACGATTGCGAAAATTACGACTTTATCGGCCTGGTGGATACGATATATCCCGACGGCCGCGCGTGGACGTATCAAACTTTCTGGTTCAGGACCTTCCGCTTTGTACGCCTGGTCGTTGAGACCGCAGACGCGCCGCTGAGCATACAAATGCCGCTGTACCGCGTAACGCGCTATCCGCTTAACGTGGAAGCGAAGATCGCGCCCGAACAAGACTGGGTGGCCGGGCTGTGGGATATCAGCGTGCGCACGCTGGAACTGTGCATGCACGAAACCCATGAGGATTGCCCGTTTTACGAGCAATTGCAGTACATATTGGACACGCGGCTGCAAATGCTGTTTACCTACGCAATCAGCGGCGATACGCGCATGGCCAGACGGGTAATATTTGACTTTCACGCTTCGCTGCTGCCGGAAGGTATTTTGCAATCGCGTTATCCCAGCACGCAGACCCAGGTTATCCCATGCTTTGCGCTCAGCTGGATCGGCATGCTGGAGGATTACTATCAGCAGACCGGAGACGACAGCCTGCTAAGGCGCTACCGCACCACCATGGAGAGCGTTTTGGAGTGGTTTGGGCGCAAAAGGGGCGAAAGCGGGCTAGCGGAAAGGCTGGGCTATTGGGAATTTTTCGATTGGCCGCCACAGTGGGGGCCGGGCTATGGCGAGCCCAACGCCGTGCTGAACGAGGGCATTTCCACGGCGGAAAATATGGTGTACGCCTACTTCCTGGGCGTGGGCGCGAACATCCTTGAGCGAATCGGCCGCACGCAGGACGCGGATATCTACCGGCGCGAGCGCGCGCAGCTGCTGGACGCGATTCAAAAGCGCTGTTGGGACGAGGCGCGCGGGCTGTACCGCGAGGGCCCGACCACCTGGGAATATTCGCAGCACGCGCAGTATTACGCCGTGCTCAACGAACTGGTTACGGGCGAAGCGGCCGTGGAACTAATGCGTAAGACGCTTGAGGACGAAACGCTGATCCAGGCCACTTTCCCGCTGGAGTTTGACCTGTTCCGGGCGCTGGATAAGGTGGGCATGTACGAGCAGACCAGCCGCCTGTGGCCCAAATGGCGATCGCTTCTGGACGAAGGGCTGACCACCATACCGGAGGTGCCGGGCAACCAGACGCGCAGCGATTGCCACGCCTGGGGCGCGCAATTGCTCTACGAATACCCGCGCCGCATTTTGGGCGTGTATCCGGACGCGCCGGGATTTGAACGCATCGGCATCCGGCCGGGCGGATTCTTCCTGGGCCAGGCGGAGGGTGAGGTGCCTACGCCCAAGGGCAAGGTTCGAGTGCGCTGGCGAATGAAGGACGGCCATTTTTCCATGCAGGCCAGCTGGCCCCGGGGCGTTGCGGCGCGCATCACGCTGCCGGACGGCGCGACGGTAGATTCGCAGGAGGGAACGTATACGATAGAGTAGGCTCAGGCTTTTAACTGGCAGGATTTTTTGCCCGGCGTAAATGCCGGGCATTTTAGTATCGCGGTATATATATTTATACGTTAGACGCACCATAACGGCATTGTAAAATGCAACTTTATACAAGCATTCATTCGTAGCGGGATAAAACTGCGTAGTAAGGGCGCTATGTTATAATTAGATTATACGATATTGAAACTTACAAGTTTAGTGCGGTATACTGCCTC
>CAWVLE010000095.1:0-7574 GCA_963929805.1 uncultured Eubacteriales bacterium
TGGCCATCGTCGATACCAACTGCGATCCCGACGAGATCGATTACGTCATCCCCGGCAACGACGACGCCATCCGCGCCGTTAAGCTGATCGCCGGCAAGCTGGCCGACGCCGTGCTGGAGGGCCGTCAGGGCGAACAGGACGCCGCCGCCCCCGAAGAAGAGGTGCCCGTAGCCGAGGCGGCGGAATAATCCGCCGGCACCAACAATAAATGGAGGTTTGATTGCCATGGAAATCAGTGCAAAGGTTGTAATGGAACTGCGCGGCCGCACCGGCGCCGGCATGATGGATTGCAAAAAAGCCCTGCGCGAAACCGGGGGCGATATGGATAAGGCGATTGACTATCTGCGCGAGAAGGGCCTGGCCGCCGCCGCCAAAAAGCAGAGCCGCATCGCGGCCGAAGGCCTGGTAGGCAGCTATATCTGCGAAAAGTGCAACACCGGCGCGCTGGTGGAAGTCAACTGCGAAACCGACTTTGTGGCCAAGACCGACGCTTTCAAGGAGCTGCTCAGCGATATTGCCGTGCAGATCGTTATGAGCGCGCCCAATTCGGTGGAGGAGCTGCTTACCGTAAAGTATTATAAAAACGAAGCGCAGACCATCGGCGATCTGGTAACCGAAAAGACCGCCAGCATCGGCGAAAAGATCACCATCCGCCGCTTCGAGCGCTTTGCCGCCGCCGAAGGCAACACGCTGGACAGCTACATCCACATGGGCGGCAAGGTAGGCGTGCTGGTAGAAATGTCGGGTGAAAAAGGCGAAGCCCTAAACGGCGTTATCCATGACGTGGCGCTGCAAATCGCGGCCGCCTCGCCCGTGGCGCCCGAATACGTCACCCGCGACCAGGTGCGCGCCGACCACCTGGAGCACGAAAAGGAGATCCTCGCCGCGCAGGCCCGCAACGAGGGCAAGCCCGAAAAGATCATCGAAAAGATGGTGGAGGGCCGCGTGGCCAAGTTCTACAAGGAAGTCTGCCTGATGGAGCAGGTGTTCGTAAAGAACCCCGACGAGACCGTGGAAAAGATGGTCGCCCAGCGCGCCAAGGGCGCAAGCGTGGTGCGCTTCGCCCGCTTCAAGATGGGCGACGGCCTGGAGAAAAAGGTAAACGATCTGGCGGCGGAAGTTGCCGAGCAGACCGCTGCGATGAAGAAGTAAGGTTTTATACAGGGTGGCTGTCTGCCGTTTGGCGGACAGCCTTTTTTCTGAAAAACGATTTCGGCCGGAGGGGTGGACATGCTAAAATACAAACGCATTATACTGAAACTTTCGGGTGAAACGCTGTGCCTGCCGGGCGGCGCCTGCTTTGACGCGCAGCGCGTGGATCTGACCGCCGGCGTAATCGCGCGCTTGAGCGCGCTGGGCGCGCAGGTGGGCGTGGTGCTGGGCGGCGGCAACATCTGGCGCGGCCGGTTTACCGAGGAGATGAACCCGGTCAACGCCGACCAGATGGGCATGCTGGCCACGGTGATTAACGCGCTGTGCCTGTCCGACGCGCTTGAACGCGCCGGCGCGCGCGCGCGCGTGTTTTCCGCGCAGGAGATGAACCGGTTCGCGCGGCTGTACACCGCGGCGGAGGCGGACGAATACCTGCGCTCGGGCGGCGTGGCGCTGCTGTCGGGCGGCAGCGGCAACCCGTTTTTTACCACCGATACCGCCGCCGCGCTGCGCGCGGCGGAACTGGGCGCGGACGCCGTGTTTAAGGGGACCACGGTGGACGGCGTATACGACAGCGACCCGCGCAAAAACCCGGACGCCCGCCTGATCCGCGAAATTACCTACGCGGAGGCGATTTCGCGCGGCCTGCGCGTTATGGATATGACCGCCTTTATGCTGTGCATGGAGCGCAAAGTGCCCGCCATCCGCGTATTTGGCATGGACAATCTGGAAAACGTGATCCGCGTGGCGCAGGGCGACGGTATGGGCACGCTGGTCCACGCGTAAAACGCACATTTTCCCGAGGAGCGATAATTTCGCCGCATTTCAGGCTTGCCAATCCGCTAAAAAACCTTTACAATAAACTATATGAGAATACGCGCGTTGTGCGCTTTGAAACGACGGGAGGATGTGCCATGTATAAGGACAGCATTAAAACCGCTTCGGAGAAAATGGGAAAAACGCTAAGCGTCATTAAAAAGGAACTGGCCTCGCTGCGCGCCGGCCGCGCGAATCCGCAGATTCTGGACCGGATTCAGGTGGATTATTACGGCACGCCTACGCCGCTTAATCAGTTGGGCAACATCTCCTCGCCCGAGCCGCGGCTGCTGGTCATCGCGCCCTGGGAAGCCAAAATGATACCGGCCATCGAAAAGGAAATCCAAAAATCCGATATCGGCATCAACCCCTCCAACGACGGCAAGGTGATCCGCCTGCTGGTGCCCGAGCTCAACGAGGAGCGGCGCAAGGAGCTGTGCAAGCAGGTGCGCAAGATGGTGGAGGAGGGCAAGGTGGCCGTGCGCGCCATCCGCCGCGACACCATGGACGCGCTTAAAAAGATGAAAAAGGATTCCCAGATCACCGAGGACGACCAGAAGGCCGGCGAGACCGAGCTGCAAAAGGTGACCGACAACCACATCAAGGAGCTGGACAAGATCGGCGCCGAGAAAGAAAAAGAGATTATGTCGGTATGACCGAATTGCTGGGAATGACGCCCGAGGAGGCGCGGCTTTGCGCGCGCGAGGCGGGCGTGGAACAGGTTGAGCTTTGCGTGACGGCCGCCCCGCGCGCGCAGGATTGCGCGGGGCGGTTGCGCGTGGTGCGCGCGCGGCGCGAAGGCGCGATTTTGCGGCTGTGGTGCGCGCGGTTTTGGGACGCGGTGGATACGGAGGACGCGCCATGAAGGGATTTATCCGCCTGAGCGGCGCCGTCCGAAAGGGCGTGGGCGCGTTATCCGGCGCGTTGCGCCGCCGGCCGGCCGCGCAGGCGTCCGTACCGCAGGGCCTGCCGCCCGTGTTGCCGCGGCACGTGGCCATCATCATGGACGGGAACGGGCGCTGGGCCAAACAGCGCGCGCTGCCGCGCTCGGCGGGCCACAGTGCGGGTACCGAGGCGCTGCGCGACATCATACGCGCGTGCGACGATTGGGGCATTGAGGCGCTGTCCATTTACGCCTTTTCCACGGAAAACTGGGCCCGCCCTCAGGGCGAGGTGGGCGCGCTGATGCGGCTTTTGCTTCAGTATTTCCAATCGGAAATAGACGAGCTGGACGAAAAAAACGTGCGCATTACCATACTGGGCGACGTGGAAGGGCTGCCGGGCCCCCAGCGCGAGGCGGTAAAAAAGGCGATGGCGCGCACCGGGGCCAATACCGGGCTTAAGCTTAACATCGCGCTTAACTATGGCGGCCGGGCCGAGATTTTGCGCGCGGCGCGCGCGCTGGCCCGTAGAGCGCAGGCGGGCGAAGACCCGGACGGTTTTACCGAGGAGGATTTTGCCGCGCAGCTTTATACGCGCGGCCTTCCGGATGTGGATCTTTTAATCCGCACCAGCGGCGAGATGCGCACATCCAATTTTCTGCCGTGGCAGCTTGTTTACGCGGAAATGGTGTTTAACGACATCTACTGGCCTGATTACACCCGCGAGGTGTTTAGGGAAGATCTTTGGCGGTATGCGCGTCGCGACCGCCGGTTTGGGAAGGTATAAATGAAAACAGCGATTGAAAACGCGCAAAAGGATACCGAGAAAAATTCGGAGAAGGAAAAAAAGATAAGGGAGATGCTCAGGCGGCGGACCACGGGCGCGATCATGGCGGCGGTTATGCTTTCGCTTTGGGTGCTGCGCGGGTGGCCGCTGCGCATCGGCTTTATCGCCATGATGGTTATGTCCATGTGGGAAATTTACGGCGCGTTCCGCGTGCGCGGCGCGCGGCCGGTGCGCTGGGTGGGCATGGCCTTTGCCATTTTGTCCATGCCGGCTTACCGCGTGCTGGGGCTGGCCTCGATTATGCCGCTGGTGGCGGTGTGCTGCATGCTGGGCCTGGCGTGTGTGGTCATCCGCGGCAAGGTGGATTTTGACTCGGCCGTCTCTACGCTGTTTCCGCTGATCTATCCGGGCATTATGGTGTGCCTGATCTTTCCGCTTCAGGATATCGAGCCGGTGCTTCATTCGGTGCTGGCGCTTGGGCTTGTATTTCTGGTCGCGCTGATGAACGACCTGTTCGCCTACGAGATCGGCATGCGCTTTGGCAAGCGCAAACTTTCGCCCGTGCTCAGCCCCAAAAAGACGGTGGAGGGCGCGGTGGCCGGGCTGGTGGCCTCGCTGCTGTTTGCCATGGCCGTGCCCTGGGTGGCCACGCTGGTGACCAGCCGTATCCCCTACTTTGCGGCGTACGCGGCGCCGCTTCCGCCCATGTGGAAATTCGCGGTGACCGGGCTGCTGGGCGGCGCGGCCGCGCAGATTGGCGATTTGACGGCCTCGATGGTCAAACGGTATTGCGGCATAAAGGATTTCGGCGCGATTTTTCCCGGGCATGGCGGCATGCTGGACCGCATGGACAGCGTGCTGTTTACCGGCGTGGTGGTATACGTGTTTTTCGCCATATGCGTGTAGGCGCGCCGGTGTGGGCGTTTTATCAGGAGACGGCCGCACTTCGCGCCGTTTTTTGTTTTCAGGCGCGCGCGTTGGTTTGACGCGGATATAAAATGGAAAAAATACCGCAGGGGAGGCGGCGTAATGCGATCAATCGCCATACTGGGCGCCACCGGCTCCATTGGCAGCCAGGCGCTGGACATCATAAAAAAGCATCCCGAGCGTTTTCGGGCCGCGGTGCTAACCGCCCATTCAAACGCGCGCGCGCTGTTTGATCTGGTGCGCGTTTTCCGGCCGCAGGCGGCCGGACTGGTGGTGGAGCCCGAGCACATCGACGAGGACGTGCGGTTTTGCCAGTGGTATTTCGGGCCCGACTGTTCCCGGCGCGCGGTGCGCGACGTGCGGCCCGACGACGCGCTGGCCGCCGTGGTGGGCGTCGCCGGGCTGGACGCGGTGCTCGCCTCGATAGACGCGTGCGAAAGGGTGCTTCTGGCCAATAAGGAGGCGTTGGTCACCGGCGGGCAGTTGGTGCTAAAGCGCGCGCGCGAAAAAAATACCGCGCTTTTGCCGGTGGACAGCGAACATTCGGCCATTTTCCAATGCCTGGAGGCGGCCGGACCAAATTTGCCCGAAAGATTTATCCTTACCGCCTCAGGCGGCCCGTTCCGCACATGGAACAAAAGCCGGATGGAAAACGCCACAGTAGAGGACGCGTTGGGACATCCTACCTGGCGCATGGGCGGCAAGATTACCGTGGATTGCGCCACCATGATGAACAAAGGGCTGGAGGTCATTGAGGCGCACTATCTGTTTAACGCGCCGGAGGAGAAAATTTCGGTGGTGGTTCACCCCGAAAGCGTCATACACTCCATGGTAGAGTTTGCCGACGGCGCGGTGCTGGCCCAACTGGGCGCGCCCGATATGCGCACGGCCATAGGTTACGCCATGGGCTACCCCGACAGGGTGCCCTACGGCGGGCGGCGGCTGGACTTTGCCGCGCTGGGGCGGCTGAGCTTTGAGGCGCCCGACACCGAAAAATTCAGGTGCCTGGCGCTTGCGCGGGACGCGCTGCGCGCGGGCCCCGGCGCGACGGTGGTGCTAAACGGCGCCAACGAGGCCGCGGTGGAGGCGTTTTTGGGCGGCAAGATCGGCTTTGGCGACATCGCGCGCGCGGTGGAATACGCGCTGGAGCGCGTTCACGCGTCCGCGCCCGCGGATAGCGGCGCGGTGGCGGAGACCGACCGCATGGCGCGCGAGGCGGCGCGAAGGTATATGCGCGGCGTTTAAACGGCCGTCCCGGAAAGGCCCCCGTTTTTCAGAACCATTCAGGACCAATTTGAAAGGAAGGTTTAAAGACAGGCGGATATGGCGAACATACTCTATTTTCTGGGCGCGCTTTTGATATTTGGCATTATCGTGGTGGCGCACGAGCTGGGCCACTTCCTATCGGCGCGCGCGCTGGGCATAAAGGTGCTGGAGTTTTCCGTGGGGTTTGGCCCACGGCTGCTTGGCTGGCGCAGGCACGATATCGCTTATTCCCTGCGCCTTATACCGCTGGGCGGGTACTGCAAGTTTCCCGGCGAGGACGACGGCGATACCGCGTCGCCCGACGCCATAAATAACCAGCCCGCGTGGAAGCGTTTTATCACCATTTTTTCCGGGCCGCTGATGAATTTCGTGCTGGCGTACGTGGCGGTGGTGCTGTATCTGGCCATATTCGGCTTTTACTTTGTATCGCCCAAGGTCAGCCAGTTTACCGAGGGATTGCCGGCTGAGACGTCGGGCATGCAGGTGGGCGACGTGATTTGCGAGGTAAACGGCGTGCCCATCGAATACTCGGTGGAGGGCACGTCGCAGCTGCTCTCGTTGATCGGCCAGGCCGACCCTGCCCAGCCGCTTAAAATCGGCGTTATGCGCGACGGCGAGCGGATCGATCTTTCCATTACGCCCCAACAGACCGAGGATGGAAACTATCAAATCGGCATCGTAATGGGCGTCGACCAGGGCTATTACCGCTTTTACGAGCTGTTTGGCGAGTCGGCGCTGCGCGTTAAAGACATCATGTACATAATGCTGGACGCGTTGCGCGCGCTGTTTACCACCGGGGAGGGGCTGGACCAGACCATGGGCCCGGTGGGTATGATCAGCCTGATGACCGAGGAGGTGCGCCAGGGCTTTGACATGGCGCTCAACCTGATTGTAATCATATCGATGAACCTGGGCATCATGAACCTTTTGCCGTTGCCCGCGCTGGACGGCGGACGGCTGGTGTTTATCGTAATTGAATGGATACGCAGAAAGCCGGTCAAGCCCGAGCTGGAAGTGTGGGTTCACGCCGCGGGCTTTATCCTGCTGCTGGGGTTGATTTTGGTGATTACGTATCGGGACGTGGTGCGGCTGATTACCGGTTAGCGCCGCGAAGGGCGCGGATAAACGGCCCGCGCGGCTTTGCGCGCGGACGCACTACGGCGGGCGCGGTTCGGGCCGCGCAAGAAGGGGGACGCTTTACATGACCAGGCAGATTATCGCCGGGCGCGTGGCCATCGGCGGGGGCGCGCCGGTTAGCGTACAATCCATGACCAATACCAAAACAGAGGATGTTAAGGCCACCAGCGCGCAGATTTCGCGCCTTGCGAAGGCCGGCTGCGAACTGGTGCGCGTGTCGGTATACAATATGGATTGCGCTGCGGCGGTGCGCGCGCTGGTGGACGCAAGCCCGGTGCCGCTGGTGGCCGATATCCATTTTGACCACCGCCTGGCCATTCGCGCCGTGGAAAACGGCATCGCCAAGGTGCGCATAAATCCGGGCAATATCGGCGGCGAGGCCAACGTGCGCGCGCTGGCCGATTGTTTGAAGATGCACCGCGTGCCGGTGCGCGTGGGCGTGAACGCGGGCTCGCTGGAAAAAGATATACTATCCAAATACGGCGGGCCGACCGCGCGGGGCATGGTGGAAAGCGCGCTGGCGCACGCGCGATTGCTGGAGCGGCAGGGCTTTTACGATATCGCGCTTTCCATGAAGGCTTCCTCCGTGCCCATGACGGTGGAGGCCT
>CAWVLE010000096.1:0-3593 GCA_963929805.1 uncultured Eubacteriales bacterium
ATCGCGCCGGGCGCGCATCCTTTCGGCGTACCCCGCGCGAATCCTCGCGCGCACAGCCGGTCGCCCTGCGTTTTTGCGTGCGCGCCAGCCGGGTCACGCGCCCACTTCCTCGCCGAAAAACCAATGGATTTTTTCGCGCAAATTAGCGTACTTCAGGTACACGATGTTAAATTCCCGCACGACCGATTCCCCCTTTATGGTAAACTTGGCCAGCTCCGGGTCGGATTCGGCCAGGATATCATACACAAAGGATATGCCGTAGCCCTGTTTTACCAAATTGAGGATCAGCTTGAAACTGGAAATGCAGATGTGCCGCCGGAACCTTTGCAGCGATTCGTTATAGCCGCTAAGCTCCTGTTCCAGTATGGCGCGCGTACCCGATCCCGCCTCGCGGTGAATGACGGTCTGCTTAAGCAGTTCCTCCATGCCGATTTCGCGCCCCGCAAAGGGATGGTCCTTTTTGCAAATGCCCACGAAAGGTTCCCTGCGCAAAAGGATGTTGTCAAAGCGGTCCTTGTCAAAAAACCCTTCTACCACCGCAAAATCCAGCGCGTTATCCTCCAGCAATTTCAGCAGGTGCTCGGTATTGTCCACAATCAGCGTCAGGGCGGATTCCTCCCGCGCCAGATACCGGCAAATGTAACCGCCCAAAAAATAATCGCCGATCGTCTTTGTGGCGCCGATTTTCAAGTCGTGCGTCCGGCTGTCTTCCAGACTTTGCCTAAGGTTAATCTCGTGCAGCCTGGCGGCGCGGGCGTATTTTTCCAGCAACGCGCCCGCCTCGGTCTTTTCAAGGCGGTGGTTTTTATAGGAAAACAGCTTATATCCATACGCGCTTTCCAGCCCGTGAATCTGTTGCGAAACCGCCGGTTGCGATATGTGCAGCGCGTCGGCGGCTTTTCTATAATTCATGCTTTCGCACAGCGCCAGAAACGTATCGATTCTATAATCCAGCATACCCGCTCCATCAATAAGTAAAACTTATCATATAATGATTTATATTAAGTTGATTTTATCATGCATTTCTGATAAAATCAAGGATAGAGTGCAAAACAGCTACGCGGGAACAAATCAAGGAGGAACGAAGGTATGGATATTGTAGTCGTTGGCGGCGTTGCCGCTGGAACCAAGGCGGCTGCCAAGCTGATGCGTCGCGACCGCAGCGCCAGGGTGACCATTTACACAAAGAGCGCGGATATTTCCTATGCCGGCTGCGGCTTGCCGTATTACGTAGGCGGCGATATTGAGCGGCGCGAAGAACTGATCGTAAATACGCCGGAGAAATATACGGGTTTGACCGGCGCGCGCGTGCGCACCGGCATGGAGGCCGTAAGCGTAGACGCCAACGCGAAAACCGTCGCCTTTGCAAACGGCGAAACGGTTTCCTACGATAAGCTGATTATCGCCACCGGCGCGGTTCCCTTCGTTCCCAACGTAGCGGGCACGGACCTTAAGGGCGTGTTTACCATGCGCGCGCCCGACGACGCCATCGGCCTGCGCGCCTATATCGACGAAAACCGCTGCCGCAGCGCCGTGGTGGTGGGCGCGGGCTTTATCGGGCTGGAAATTGCGGAAAACCTGCTTTCCAAGGGGCTGAAGGTAACGGTCGTGGACACGGCCAGCCAGGTAATGCCCAATTTGTTCGACGCTGAATTTGCCGGCTATATCCGCCGCCAGCTGCAAGGCAGAGGCCTGCGCGTGGTAACCGGCGCGGGGCTTGAGCAGGTGCTGGGCCAGGACAGGGCGTCCGGCGTGCGCACCAGCGTGGGCGCGTTTGAGGGCGACGTGGTCGTGCTCGCCATCGGCGTGCGTCCGGCCACCGCCTTTTTGGCGGGCAGCGGCATAGAAATGAACCGCGGCGCCATCATCGTGGACAAATATCAAAGGACCAGCCTGAACGACGTTTACGCGGTGGGCGATTGCGCGCAGGTGTATAACCGCCTAACCGGCAAAGGCCAGTGGTCCGCGATGGGCTCCACCGCCAACATTACCGCGCGGTGTCTGGCCAAAAACATGACCGGGGCCCCGGCGCCCTACGGCGGCTGCCTGGGCACGGGCGTGGTGCGTATCGCCAGCGACCTGAACGCGGGCCGCACGGGGCTTACCGAAGCCCAGGCGCTGGAAAACGGATACGACGCCGTGAGCGTTACCTGCGTCACCGACGACAAGGCCCACTATTACCCGGGCGCGGCCAGCTTTGTCACCAAGCTGATTGCGGACAGGGCCAGCCGCAAACTGCTGGGCATTCAGGTGCTGGGCGCGGGCGCGGTGGATAAAATGGTGGATATCGCCGTTACGGGCATTTCCATGGGCGCGAAGATAGACGACTTTGACACGCTGGATTTCGCCTACGCGCCGCCCTTCTCTACGGCCATCCATCCCTTCGTGCAGGCCTGCTATATTTTAGAGAACAAGCTTTCGGGCGAATACGAAAGCATGACGCCGGCCGAGTACGCCGCGGGCGCGGCCAAGGGCTATAAGGTGATCGACGTAAGCCCCGCGCCCACCATCCCCGGCGCCAAATGGGTAAACTTAGGCGCGGTCAACGGGCCTATAGAGGGGCTTGACAAGGACGAACCGCTGCTGCTGGTATGCGTGCGGGGCAAGCGCGGTTACTTCCTGCAAAACCGCTTAAAGGCCTTTGGCTACACCCATACGCGCGCGCTGGAAGGCGGGCTGACGGTTAACGACGTAAAGGTTCAGTTTGAGGGCGCAAAGCTGCCGCCGGAAGAAATAAAACGCGTTAAAGCGCTGGGCTGTTTGCAGGACAAGCGCTACGGCGACGTGTTTAACGTGCGCGTAATCACGCGAAACGGCAAAATCACCTCGGAAGAGCACCGCGTCATCGCGCAGGCCGCCGATCAATTCGGCTCCGGCGCGGTAACCATGACCACCCGCCTGACGCTGGAAATCCAGGGCGTAAAGCACGCCAACATCCAGCCGCTGATCGACTTTTTGGGCGAGCACGGCCTGTCCACCGGCGGCACCGGATCGCTGGTCCGGCCCGTGGTATCGTGCAAGGGCACTACCTGTCAGTACGGCCTGTGCGACACCTTCGGCCTGTCCGAAAAGCTGCACGAAAAATTCTACGTGGGCTATCACGGCGTTACCTTGCCTCACAAGTTTAAAATCGCCGTGGGCGGCTGCCCCAACAACTGCGTAAAGCCCGATCTGAACGACATGGGCATCGTCGGCCAGCGCGTGCCCATGATAGATTACGCCAAGTGCCGCGGCTGCAAGGTGTGCCAGGTGGAGAAAAACTGCCCGATTCACGTGGCTAGCGTGGTAGACGGCAAAATCCAGATCGACCCCAACGCCTGCAACAACTGCGGCCGCTGCAAGGGCAAATGCCCGTTCGGCGCGCTGGAAGAGTATCAGGAAGGCTTCAAGATCTACATTGGCGGCCGCTGGGGCAAAAAGATCGCGCGCGGCATGGCGCTAAAGCGTATCTTTGCCACCGAAGAAGAAGTAATGGACGTAGTGGAAAAGGCCATACTGCTCTTCCGCGACGAAGGCATTTCCGGCGAACGGTTTGCCGACACGGTCAGCCGGTTGGGCTTTGAATATGTAAACGACAAGCTGTTGAGCGACGC
>CAWVLE010000097.1:0-12388 GCA_963929805.1 uncultured Eubacteriales bacterium
CGGCTGGTGGTAATGGAAACTTCTTCCTTTACCAACGAAATGTACGACAACGCTTACTACGTGGAGTACGCCATCTACGACGTGGTAACCAAAATGCTGCGCATGGAAAACCTGGCCGACACCACCGCCAACCGCAGCCTGATGGAAAACCGCCTGCGCACCGGCGGGTATCACATCTATACTTCGCTCGACCCCGCCGTTCAGGAAGCCGCGCAGGAAGTCATCACCAATTGGGACAACTATCCAGCTACCCGCCAGGCTTCCGATCAGACGTACAAAACCTCGCTGGGCGACGGCGAATACATTCAGCTGGTTCAGCCTCAGGCGGCGGCGGTCATAATGGACTGGCATACGGGCGAATTGGTCGCCATCGTAGGCGGGCGCTCTACCCCCACGCAGCGCAAACAGTTTAACCGCGCCTATCAGTCTACCATGCCGGTGGGTTCGTCTATCAAGCCGCTGGCGGTATACGGCCCGGCCTTTGATCTGGGCTACTCGCCCGGCACGCCGGTTATCAACGCGCCGCTGAAAATCGAGGGCTGGGACACCGAAAAGGGTTACCCCAGCAACTTCTCCGATAATTCCTATAACGGCGTGGAAAGCATGCGCAGGGCGATTGTCAAATCGCATAACGTAGCTACCGCGCAGGCGCTGTTTACCTACGTGGGCATAGAAAACTCGGTCAACTACCTGCTTAAGCTGGGCATCAAGCGCGAGCATATCTCGGCGACCGGTTCGGGCCTGGCCCTGGGTTCCTCCGGTATAACCACCCTGGAGATGGCCGCCGCTTTCGGCGCAATCGCCAACAAGGGCGAATATCTGGAGCCATACGCCTTTACGCGCGTGCTGGATTCCGACGGCAACGTATATATCGACGTTTCAACCGTGCAGATCCGCCGTCAGGTTTTCCAGGAGTCCACCGCCTGGATGCTGGCAAGCGTGTTGACCGGCTGTGTAGGCGAGAACGGCACCGGCTCCAAGGCCAACTTTGGCAAGCTGACCGTAGCGGGCAAAACCGGCACCAACAGCGATTCGCGCGGCGTGTTCTTTGCCGGCATGACCGGTTATCTGGCGGGCGCGGTGTGGATCGGGCACGACAACTATAAGGCGCTGGTTTCCAGCGCCACGGGCGGCAGCCATGCCGCGCCGTTGTGGGCCGCGGTAATGAGCAAAGTGCATTCGGTAATGGGGTATACCAAGGATCGTAAGATCGTTACGACCTCCGCCGCCGATTTGAACCTGGTAAAGGCGACGGCCTGCGCGGTGTCGGGTATGAAGCCCACGGCGGCCTGCAAAAACGACGTGAACGACTATGGCACCACCACCGATTATTACCTCAAGGGCACCGAGCCTACCCAGAGCTGCAACATGCACCGTACCATCAAGTTGTGTACCAAATCCAAGAAGGCGCCCAGCAAGTATTGCAAGTCCACCGCGACCTACGGCACGATCTATCTGCCCGAAGGCCATCCGCTGCGCTACTGCGATATTACGGAGGTGCGCAAGTGGTTCCGCGGCGCTTCTACCGATAAGGGATCGGCCTCGATAGGCCAGTGCACGACGTGTAAGGGCGGCTCGGGCGCGAGCACGACCTCCTCGAGCAACAGCAATAAGCTGGCCACCGCCATTACCAAAGCGACCACCCAAATCGAGCGGGCCGACGCGCTGCTTGCGAAGGGCACCCTCACCGCGTCGCAGGAAAAGCAGTTGACCAAAATTCGCAATTACACGCAAAAGGCCATCGACAATCAGTCGATAACCAATATGAACAAATACGGCAAGCAGCTGATGCAGTTGGTCAACAAATACAGTAAATAGCCCCGGCGTCTATGGCCCGGAAACGCGCGCCGCGTTTTCCGGGCCATTTCCCTATCGGGATGTATCGGACGAAAAAAATGTCTGTAATGGAAAAGTTATGCTTGCTTGTGTTGCGCGTTCGTTGTACAATATGTATAACCACTATCAATCAATGAACGGAGGGCCCAGTCATGGACAAGGTAAGAATCGGCATTATTGGTTGCGGCGGCATTGCCAACAGCAAGCATATGCCCGCGCTGAAAAAGTTGGACAACGTGGAAATGGTGGCCTTTTGCGATATCGTTGAGGAGCGCGCCGTCAAGGCCGCCGCTGAATACGGCGTGCCCGGCGCCCGTGTGTTTACCGATTACAAGGAGCTGTTGAAGCTGGATGTGGACGTGGTGCACGTGCTTACCCCCAACCGCCAGCACTCCTTTATCACCGTAGACGCCTTGGAAGCCGGCAAGCACGTAATGTGCGAAAAGCCCATGGCCATTAACTCGGTTGAGGCGAAGAAAATGCTCGACGCCGCCCACCGCACCGGCAAGAAGCTGACGATCGGCTATCAGAGCCGCTTCCGCCCGGACAGCTTGTATCTGAAAAAGGCGGTAGAGGCCGGCGATCTGGGCGAGATCTACTACGCGCGTGCGCAGGCCGTGCGCCGTCGCGCCGTGCCCACCTGGGGCGTGTTCCTGGACGCGGAAAACCAGGGCGGCGGCCCGCTGATCGATATCGGCACGCACGCGCTGGACCTGACGCTGTGGGAAATGAACAACTATGAGCCGGCTATGGTCGTGGGCTCCACCTTCCGCAAGCTGGCCGATACCGAAAACGCGGCCAACGCCTGGGGCAGCTGGGATCCCAAGAAGTTCACCGTGGAAGACAGCGCGTTTGGCTTTATCAAGATGAAAAATGGCGCCACCATCGTTCTGGAAGCTTCCTGGGCGCTCAACACGCTGCTGGTAGACGAGGCCAAGACCATCCTGTGTGGCGACAAAGCGGGCGCCGACATGCTGGGCGAAAACGGCTCTTTGCGCATCAACGGCGAGCGTTTCTCCAAGCTGTATACCACCGAACCCTCGCTGCAAAGCGGCGGCGCGGCGTTCTTCTCCGGCAAGGGCGACGCGGCGCCGCAGGATCTGGAAGCCAGGATGTGGATCGATCACGTGCTCGACGACAGCAAGCCGCTGATCGTAAAGCCCGAGCAGGCCTACGTGGTCACGCAGATTCTGGAGGCCATTTATCAATCGGCCGAGACCGGCAAAGCGGTTATGTTCTAACCTTTCCGCCCGAAGGCGCGCCAAGGTAAGACAAGCCCCCTTTCGAAGCGAACGAGCCGCTTCCCGAAAGGGGGCTTTTTTCGTCTATAAGCTGCGCACAAGCCTTACGCATTTGCCCAGAATGAGCACCTGCTTAAGCTCCACCACCCGGCTTTCAAACTCCCGGTCATAGCTTTGCAAAAGCAGCTTTCCCCCATCCTGTTTAAGCACCTTGCGCGCGACGCGCTTATCTTCCAGTTTAAGCAGCATGATCGCGCCGTCCTCCGCGGTACGCGCGGGTACCGTCAACAGCAAGTCGCCCGCGTGTATGCGGTATCCGCGCAGCGCGTCGTCCGGACAGCGGTAAAACAGCACCTTGTCGGGCGCGCCGCCCTCGATCTTTCCGCCCACCACCGGTTCGAGCACGTGATCGATCACCACGCCGTCCTCCGCCATGACCGGCACGCGGCGCACGACGCCGCCCAGCGCGTCCAGCCAGGCGTCGCTTGCCTCTTCCTCAGCCTTGCGCTGGGCCTCCGGCTTTGCCTGCGCCTCTTCCTCTACGGGCAGAATATAGGGGCGCGGGCGCGGACGCAGTTTTACCGGCGGCTCCGCGGCCACTTCCAGTTCGGTAGAGACCGGGTTTTTTACGCCCAGCACCTTAAGCACGCGCTGCGCCTGTTCGTCGGACACAATCCGGCGGCCGGATTCCACTTCCTTTATGTACGATTCCGAAAACCCGCATTTTTTGCCCAACGCCTTTTCGCTCATGCCCGCCTTTATGCGGGCCGCGCGTATCGTATCTCCCAAGCGGCTCATATGCAACCTCCAAGCGGTTATTTCCCAAGAACTTTCTCCATTATAAATACCGCGCCCGCTTCTGTCAATCGCCGGCGGGCGCGGCAAAGGACGGCAAAGCGCTATACCTTTTCAAACACCTTTACGCAGCTGGCGTAATCGCCCTGGAAGCGCGGCATGGGCAGCCCGGCATACATAAGCGCCGCGCCGGTATACTGGCGTCCGCCGTCGCAGTCGCGATATCGCGCGCCCGGCTTCAGCCCGCGCAGGCACAGCCGGCGGCAGGCGGGGTTGGGCTCGCTCAGCCGCTGGTAATAGCACAGCAACACCCTGCCGCCATCGGGCGAAACAAACTGCCACGCGGCCAGATTGCCTTCAAACGGGCTAAGCAGGCGGGTAAATTCGCCCTGCTGAATTAGACGGCGCAGCGCCTTGACGCGCGCCACCTGCATGCGTGCGGCCTCCAGGTCGGCGGCGCTCAACTTACTCAAATCCAGTTCAAAGCCGAAATTGCCGCCCAGGGCCACGTCGCCGCGCATCTGTATGGAAGTGACGCGCCCGGTCTGGTGGTTGGGGCTCGCGCTCACATGCGCGCCCATGCTGGCCGCCGGATAACACAGGCTGGTTCCGTATTGTATCTTAAGCCGCTCCACCGGATCGGTGTCGTCGCTGCACCAGGTCTGGGGCATATAGTAAAGCATGCCCGGGTCAAACCGTCCGCCGCCGCCCGAGCAGCTTTCAAACAACACCTTGGGAAAGCGCCGGGTGATTTCCTCCAATACGCGGTACAATCCCAGCATGTACCGGTGCTGGGTTTCCATTTGCGCGCGCGCGCCGAGCGCCGGGCTGAACGGCTCGGTCATATTGCGGTTCATATCCCACTTGACGTAATCCACGCCGGCCTCGGACAACACGCGCGAAACGCTTTCAATGATGTAATCCTGCACCTCTACGCGCGACAGATCCAAAATGAGCTGGTTGCGCGCCTGCGTGCGCGCGCGCCCGTCCACGTGCAGGCACCAATCGGGATGCGCCCGGTAAAGCGCGCTGTCGGGCGAGACCATCTCCGGCTCAAACCACAGCCCAAACATCAGGCCCATTTCATGGATTTTGCGCGCCACGCCCGCGACGCCGTCCGGCAGTTTCGCCGTATCGCTCACCCAATCGCCCAGCGAACAATTGTCGCTGTCCCTTTTGCCAAACCAACCGTCGTCCAGCACAAACAGCTCCACGCCGATATCCTTGGCCCGCCGCGCGATATCCAATAGTTTTTGTTCGTTAAAGTCAAAATAGGTGGCTTCCCAGTTGTTAATCAGTATAGGCCGCTCCCTGTCGCGCCACGCGCCGCGGCACAACCGCGTGCGATAGAGCCTGTGGAACCGGTGCGAAAGGCCGTTTAACCCCTCGTTTGAATAGATCAGTACGGCCTCCGGCGTATCAAACGACGCCCCCGCTTCCAGGTTCCATTGGCAGCAGGCGGGATTTAGCCCAATGGACATGCGCGCGTTGCCCACGTTATCGGTCTGGGTGGCGGCCAGGAAGCTGCCGCTATAGCACAGGTTCATCGCCCATGCCTGGCCGGAAAATTCGTTTGTATCTTTCCGGGCAAGGCAGATAAACGGGTTTTCCTCGTGCCCGGAAGCGCCGCGCTGGCTCTGTATCAGCTCGGTTGCCTGGCTCACCCGCCGCCGCTCGATGCCGCGCTCGCGCGCCCATGCGCCCTTCAGGTGGATCAGCTCGTAATCGTCGCCGTACAGCGGCACGCTGGCGCTGAGCATGTGGGTAAGCAGTATCGGCTCTTGCGACCGGTTCACATACCTTACGCTGCGCGCAAGCGCGTCCAGCTGTTCAAACACCGTATAGCGCAGCTCGGCCGTAAGCCCGGTCAGTTCGTCACGCAGCGTTATAATCAGCGTCGTGGCCTCGTCGCTGGCCTGCACATAGGTAGCGGGCAGTCCGTCAAGCGGCGGCTTGCCCGGCGCGATGGTATGCGAGACGTATTTCAGCACAACCAGATCGTCGCCCTGTGCGTTAATCGCGCGGCAGGCGGGCGTGCCATACCAGCCGCCCGCGCGGGTAGGCAGTTCGTAGGGCAACCGCCCGGCGCGCAGGTCAAACGAGGCGCCATCGCTGTAGCTATCCAGAAGGTAGGTCAGATCATCACCCCGCACGTGTTCGCCCCAGTGCAGGTTAAGCAGCGTTCCATCTTCCGCCACGTACAGGCAATAATCAAACTGCGTGCCCGAAAGATGGAATATACGCGTTTGTGAATCAAATACTATCGGCATTGTTACGGCCCTCCGTTTTCCATATAAATGCGCGCGTTCAGGTTAAAGCTATTCATATTTTACCATATCCTGGGCGTATTAAAAAGATTCGCGCGCGGTTGCGGCGCGTTTTTTGCCGGTTGCAGCAAAAAAAATACGGTTTTGCCCGGCGTCTGGTTATCTTTTGGGGACAAATGTAAAAATTATTCTGTTCTTTTGGCAAAATAGCGGCTATAATATATGTAACAAATGTACGGTAGGCGCAATCGCCTGCCATGGAAAGGAAGTGCCGCCATGCAGCCCACGTCCGAGTATATGCTCAGCATTGCGCGCCGTTTCGCGCTTGCGCAGCCGCCCGTGTCCGCCCAGCCCTATGGAAACGGCCATATAAACGACACTTTTCTCGTGCTTACCCAAAATGGGCCCCGGTATATATTGCAGCGCATGAACCGCAGCGTATTTCACCGGCCCGATCAGGTGATGGAAAATATCGCGCGCGTCACCGCCCACCTGCGCGAAAAAATCATACAGGCGGGCGGGGATCCCAATCGCGAAACGCTTACGCTTGTACCCACGCCGGAAGGCGGCACATACTATGTAGACGAACAGGGCGACTATTTCCGCGTATATCTGTTTGTGGAGCATACGGTCAGCTACGACAGGCCGGACAGCCCCGCCCTGTTTGAGCGCGCGGCCGAAAGTTTTGGCCATTTCCAGCGCCTGTTGGCCGATTTCCCGGCGGAAACGCTAAACGAAACGATCGCCAATTTTCACAACACGCCCGAGCGCTACCGTCAACTGTGCCAGGCCCAGACGCTCAACGCGGCCGGACGCCTCAGTCAGGTAGAAAGGGAGCTGGACTGGGTACACGCGCGCAAGGATAAACTTGGCGCGCTGGTAAACGCCGGCCTGCCGCTGCGCGTAACCCATAACGACACAAAACTAAACAACATACTGATGGACGAGACGACCGGGCGCGGCATATGTATCATCGATCTGGATACCGTCATGAGCGCGCTGGCGGCCTACGATTTTGGCGATTCCATCCGCTTTGGCGCCAATACCGCGGCGGAGGACGAAAGCGATTTAGACCGCGTGCGGCTGGATATCGAAATGTTCGATGCCTACGCGCGCGGATACCTGCGCGCGGCCGGCGCGGCGCTGGAAACGGCTGAAATTGAGCTGCTGCCCATGGGCGCATACCTCATGACGCTGGAGTGCGGCATGCGCTTTTTGGCCGATTACCTAAACGGCGACGTATATTTCCGCATACACCGCGAAGGCCATAATCTGGACCGCGCGCGCAACCAGCTGCGCCTGGCCCAGGATATGGAACGGCGCATGGGCGAAATGGAGCGCGTAATCCGCGCGTATAAATCCAAATAACCGCCGGGGGACAAAACGGCATGTGCTGGGAATCACTCTTTCATACCGACACCGCGCGCTGGTTTCGCGAATGCGTGGGCGAGCCCACCGCCGTCCAGCGCGCGGGGTGGCCCTGTATCGCGTCGGGCGAATCCACGCTGATCAGCGCCCCTACCGGCACGGGCAAAACCCTGTGCGCGTTTTTGCCGGCCATCGACCGGCTGTGCGCGCTGAGCGCGCGCGGCGAACTGAAGGAAAAAACCTATATTCTCTACATCACCCCGCTCAAAGCGCTGGGCAACGACATAGAGCGCAACCTGCGCCGGCCGCTTAACGGGGTGTTTTCGCGCATGTGCGCGCGCAATAGCGCCGCCGTGCCCGTGCGCGCGCTCGTGCGCAACGGCGATACCACGCCCGCCGAACGCCGCCAAATGCTCAGGCATCCGCCCCACATATTGATTACTACCCCCGAATCGCTGTATCTTTTGATCACCGCGCAGTCGGGTCGGGATATGTTAAGCGCGGTGGATACCCTCATCGTGGACGAACTGCACGCGCTGATTGATTCCAAGCGGGGCGCGCACCTGACGCTTTCCCTGGAACGGCTGGAGGCGCTGTGTGGCCGCCCGCTTCAGCGCATCGGGCTTAGCGCCACCGTGCGTCCGCTGGACGTGGCCGCGCGCTGCCTGGGCGGCTACGCGGACGGCCGGCCGCGTAGCGTGCGCGTGGTAGCGCCCCGGCAGCAAAAGGCCGCCGGGCTTGCCATATGTCCGCCCGCTGGCGGCATGGACGCGCCGCGCAAAGGCGGCGTATGGCGCGAAATCTTTCAAATGCTGGCCGATATGTCATCGGGCGCGCGCACCACGCTGGTGTTTTGCGAGGGCCGCGCGGTGTGCGAAAAAGTGGCCCATGGGGTAAACGCGCTGCTGGGCGCGGATTTTGCGCGCACCCATCACGGCTGCGTATCCAAAGAACAACGTCTGGAGGCGGAGCGGGCGCTTAAAGACGGCAGTTTGCGCATGCTGTGCGCCACCTCTTCCATGGAACTTGGCATTGACGTGGGCGAAATCGACCTGGTCGTGCAGATCGGCGCGCCCGCTTCCGTCTCGCGCGCCAAGCAACGGTTGGGCCGCGCGGGGCACCGCCCCGACGCGCTAAGCGTAATGCGCTTTTTGCCGCTCAACGGCGAAGACCTGATGCTGGACGCGTTCATCGCGCGCGGCATGGAGGAAGACCAGATCGAATCCGCGCGTCCGCCGCGCCTGTGTCTGGACGTGCTTTCGCAGCATCTGGTATCCATGGCCGCCGCCGGTACCGTCACGGTGGATGAAGCGCTGCGCATTGCGCGCGGCGCGCACGGCTATACCGGCCTTACGCGCGCGCAGCTCGAAGGCGTGCTGGGCATGCTGTCGGGCGATTTTGAGCGCGACATGGATCCGCCTCCCCGCGCGCGCGTGCTGTACGACCGGGTAAACGGCCGCTTTGAGGGCGACCGCTACACGCGCATGTTGGCGCTTTCCTCTTCCGGCACCATACCCGACCGCGGCTGGTACGCCGTTGTGCTGGAAGACGGCCACACGCGGCTGGGCGAGCTGGACGAAGAATTCGTATTTGAGGCAAGGGTAGGCGACCGGTTTTTGCTGGGCGCGTTCAGCTGGCAAATCGTGGAAATCGGGCGCGACCGGGTGGTGGTAAAACCCTGCCCGCCGGGCGGGGCGCAGTCTCCATTCTGGCGCGGGGACGGCATGGGCCGCCCGTATGAAACCGGCGCGCTATTCGGCGGATATCTGCGCGCGCTGGAAGAGGCCGCTTACGCCGGGCGTCTGGGCGAAGCGCTGGGCCGTTACCCGCTCAATGAAGACGGCGTCGAAAGCCTGTCCCGCCGCCTTATGGACCAGCTAAAGGCCACCGGTGCGTTGCCCACCGACCGTCTGCTGATCGCGGAGCATTTTTCCGACGACGCCGGGCAGGCCCAGCTGCTCATCCATTCGGTGTTTGGCCGTCCGGTCAACCTGCCGCTGGGCCTGTTGCTGCAACGGGCGCTCAGCCTGTCCAGCGGGCGGGATGTGCGGCTTCACGTAAGCGACGACGGAATTTTGCTATACATGCTGGACGCGGAGCGCATACCCGGCGGGCTGATAGGCGGCCTTAATCCGGAAAACGTACGCGAAGAAGTAGCCCGGCTTTTGCCGGGTACGCCGCTGTTTACCATGGCCTTTCGGTACAACGCGTTGCGCGCGTTGATGATGGGCGTGCGGCCGCACGGGCGCGTCCCGCTGTGGATACAGCGCCTGCGCGGCGCCGAGGCGCTAAGCCGCGCGGTGGAAAAGCGCGCGCATCCGCTCATGTGGGAAACCATGCGCGAATGCCTGGAGGACTATACCGATCTGGCCGGGCTGGAGCGGCTGCTTTTTGATATCCGCGCAGGCCGCGTGCGCGTGCTGGAATTGCGAGGCGGCCTGCCCTCCCCCATGGCGCTTTCCCTACGCCGCCAGTTGGAAGCGGCGGAAATGTACGATTACGATCCGGTTCCCGCCGCGGCCAAGGCGTACGCCCAAAAGCCCGCCGGGGCCGCGCCGCCCGAAATGCAGGATGTGCGCGCGGTTAACGCGCGCCGCCCCGCAATCGACAGCCCGAATACGCTGCACGCGCTGATGATGAACGAGGGCGACCTGACCGGCGATGAAATTACTTTTCCATCCGATTGGCTGGAAAAGCTGGCCGAGCAGGGCCGCGTGCGCTACGTCGACCCCGGGTTGTGGATCTGCGCCGAGCAGGAAGCGCAGTACCTGCGCGCGCTTGAAGACGGCGACGCGGACGCCTTAGCGGAAATCCTGCGCCGCTGCCTGCGCTTTCGCGGCCCCATGGGTGAAGCGGCGCTGGGCGCGCGCTATTGCCTGAGTCCGGCGCGCGTAAAGCCGGTTATCGATAAACTCGCGCGCGCGGGCGATATCCGCGCTTTTAACGGCGAATGGATGGACAGCGCGCGCTATGAACGCGCGCAAAACGCGTACATTTCGCGCCGCCGCAGGCAAATTCAAACCGTACCCGCGCAGCGATACGCGGCGCTGCTGAACGAGTGGCATGCATCCGTTGGCGCGCCCGAGGATCGGCTGCGCCAGGGGCTGGGCCTGCTGTCTGGCCTGGCGATGCCGCTGGATACGTGTGAGACGGTCGCGCTGTGCGCGCGCACGCTCAATTACCGGGGCACGATGCTGGATCAGCTGCTTTCCTCGGGCGAGGCCGTATGGCAGCTGTTGCCCGGCGAAAAGCCGCTCGTCCGGTTTTCGCCGCCGGACCGCCTGGACTGGAATTTTACGCCCTCCCGCGCGGACTACGCGCTTTCCGACGCCGAATGGGCGCTGGTTGATTTGCTCGCCCGGCGCGGCGCCAGTTTTGCCGCGACGCTGAGCGCCGCGCTGGCGGGCGCGGATCTATACGGCGCGCTGCGCTCCCTGACCGAAAAGGGACTGGTGCGCGCGGACAGCTTTCAGCCGCTGCGCGCGCTGTATACCGTACCGAAGGACGCGCGCCGGCGCGCGCGCTTTAAATCGGAATACGCGGCGCGCGGCCGCTGGGAACTGGCGCGCCCGCCGCTAACGCCTTCGCTGGATGAGCGGCTGGACGCCGCGTTTTCCCGCTGGGCCATCCTTTCGCGCGAAGCCGCCCGCCGCGAAGGCATTGCCTGGGATCAGGCGCTTGCGCGGCTGCGCGTAATGGAATACACCGGCCAGGTGCGGCGCGGCTATTTTGTAGACGGATTAAGCGGCGCGCAGTTTGTGCGCGCGGCTGATTTTGAGCGCGTTTACGCGCAGCTTGGCCATCAGGCGGATTCCTTTTTCTGCTTAAACGCCGCCGATCCGCTCTCGCCCTGGGGCTCCATCCTGAAAATACCCGAAGGCCAGGCCTTCCTGTGCGTCAGCGGCACCGTGCTGGTTTTATGCGGCGGAAGCATACGCCTGATCTTTGAGCGGTACGCCCAGCGCCTGCGCGTGTTGGATAGCGCCCGGCTCGACCAGGCGCTCGCCTGTTTTGCGCGCGCGTTTTCCTTGCGCCAGGTTTATCCGTCGCTTAACGCGCTTACGCTGCGCGAATACCCCGATTGCGCTTGCGGCGCGCTGGAAGCGGCCGGCTTTTCGCGCGAGATGCTGGTATACGCGCTCAGGCGATGACACCCGCGCCGGCCCTCCCGAATAGGATGAATCAGCGGCACGCCAGCGCCCTGCGCGCGCGGAGCCGCGGCCAAATTCGTATGAGAAAGCGCCCGCCTCAACCGGACGGCACTTTCCCCCAGCGCAATCGGAGGGCTATCATATGCAAGGATTTTTTAACGGAAGGCAGCCCAACCAGCCTGCTTCTTTCTACTACAATGCGCCGAAGCCGCCCGCCGCGCCGGTTGTGCGCCGGTCGTCCCGCGCATTCGTCCAACCCGGCACGGCCGCACAGGTTACCGATGCCGCCGGCACAATGCCCGCGTACGCGCCTTCATGCGCCTGCGGGTGTCCGCCCACCCCGCCGCCATGCGGATGCTGCCCGTCGTCCGTAGGCCCCACCGGCCCTACCGGGCCTGCCGGCTCCACTGGTCCGCAGGGCGTAATCGGCCCGCAGGGCCCGCAGGGACGCACGGGCTGCCCGGGCCCCATGGGCCCGCAGGGCATACAGGGCCCGATCGGGCCTACCGGACCTACCGGGCCTGTCGGCGCTACCGGTCCTTCCGGCCGTATCGGCTTTACGGGTGAAACCGGCGCTACCGGCGCGACCGGCCCCACCGGCGCGACCGGGCCTGCCCGCGCGACCGGCCCCACCGGACCTATCGGCCTTACCGGCGCAACCGGCGCTACCGGCGCGACCGGCGCGACTGGCGCGACCGGCGCTACCGGCGCGACCGGCCCCACCGGGCCT
>CAWVLE010000098.1:0-8106 GCA_963929805.1 uncultured Eubacteriales bacterium
TAAATTAGTCTTAAAAGGATGCCTCTAATTGGACATGCCAATTTAAGGCGTCTTTTTTTCACTAAAGTTTAAATGCGCTATCTGGAAAACACCGCATTACAATCCTATTTTGCCTGGCCGGCAACCGTTTAAACAAAATTTTTATAAATCCTCTACAAAGCGCATCTGCTGCTTTTTCAAAAACATTTTTACAAGCGGCCGCATAAACAGGCTTTTGACCGCAACGCCCTGCGTAAAGTCTATCTGGGTTTGCGCGCCTTTGGCGGTAAAGAGGCCGGTCCAGTGGCCCGTCATGCGGCTGTTTTCCATGTCAAATTCCCACCGCCGGTATGGAACTGAGGCCGTGACGGTAAACGTGGTAGGGTAAAGCGGCCGGGTATATTTGACAAACTGCTTTTCGTTTCGCCTTTTAGCTTTGCTTACGTCGCTTCTCCATTCCCCGTAACGCTCAACCGACAGCACGATATCCCAAACCTTATGAACGTCGGCTTGCACAACGGCCTTTATGCTTGATCGCGCCGTTTTTCTCCTCCGCTTTCTCCTCCGCCGTCAACGCCGGTTATTGCTTTGCGCCGTTTACCGCGCGCCGTATTAGATACGTACACACCGACATCAGCGCGATCAGGCACAGCAGCATGGGCGGATACACGGCCAGGCTGGCCCATCCTGAAACCCAACCCAGCAGCGCGGGCATAAGGGTCAGACCCGTATAGGCGCTGGACATTTCAAGGCCGATAATCCGCTGCGAGTGTTCCACGCCAAACCAGCGCGGCGTCGCGTGCATAATGCAGGGGTAGATGGGGGCCAGCCCCAGCCCCACCAGCACGAGCGCCAACTGCGGGGGCACGGCGGAAGGGAAAAACAATATCACGCCCAGCGCGGAGACAATTTGCCCCAGCACGATCAGCCGCTCGTTGGACAGCTTTCCCGACAGTATGCCGCTTACAAACCTGCCCGCCGTAATGCCCGCGTAATAGATTGACGCGGCGCTGGCCGCGCTTTGCACGCTGAAACCGCGCACCGACACCAGATAGCTGGCCGCCCACAGCCCCGCGGCCAACTCCGCCGAGCAGTAAAGAAAGGTGGAAACCAGCAGGCTGCCTACGCCGCGCACGCGCAGGGGATGAAATGGCTGCGCCTTTTCCCCGGCGCCCTTTTCCTTCCTGGCGGGGAAGCCCAGGCCTTTCCACAGCGGTTTGCTGGACAGCAGCACGGCAAACAGGCCAAACTGGATGGCGGAGATGATGCGGTACCCGTCGTGCCAACCGCCCGTCCGCGCCAGCTGGCTGGAGATAAGCAGCGGCCCGATCGTGGCGCCAACCCCCCAGCAACAGTGCAGCCAGTTCATATGCCGCGCGGTCAGATGCAGCGCCACGACGTTGTTAAGCGCCGCGTCAATCGCGCCCGCGCCCAACCCCATGGGCACCGCGAATATAAACAATATCCAAAGCCTGCTTGCGAAGGAATAGCCGATCAGCGCGCCTGCCGTCAAAAACACGCTGACGACGGATACCCAAAACGTGCCGAACCGGTCGATCAGGCGGTCGCTGATCAGCGTGGATATTACCGTGCAGCCGCACACGATCAGCGTAACCGAGCCCGCCGCGGACTGAGCCGCGCCGATTTCCAGATGCATCTGCGGCCAGGCCGCCCCCAGAATGGAATCGGGCAGGCCCAGCGATATAAACGATAGATAGATGACCCCAATCAGTATTGCGCTCATGCCGTTTCCTCCGCTCCTTCGCACGACAGGATCGTATTCATCGCGCTTTAACGCGCCCACGCGGTGATCGTATCGCAAATAGACTTGGCCGCGCGCCGGTTGATCACCTGGTGCTGGGTAAAGGTCATTAACTGCTCAAGCGGATAATTCCCGGCCAGTTCCACAGCCTGGCGGGCGATTTCCTGCGCGTTCGCGCCGCTCAGCGCGATATGGCGCTTTAAAAAGAAATCACGGTTGAGCGTCTCGCAGCCCGGTATGGGCGCGGTCAGCACCATGGGCACGCCCTTGACCGCCGCCTCGGTGATGGTCAGCCCGCCGGGCTTGGTCAAAAGCACGTCCGCCGCGTCCATGTACAGCGGCACTTGCCGGGTGTAGTCCATTACGCTCAACATCGTATAGCCGCTAAATTCGGCTTCCAGCCGCTTTTTCAGCGCCGTGTTGCGTCCGGCCAGGACCACTATGCGCGAGGCCTGCGGATCATGGCGGATCAGCAGCTCGATTAACTGGCTCAAATCGCCAAACCCCGCGCCCCCGGTCATTAAAAGATACACGCGCCCCTCTTCGGGCAGGCCCAGCTGCCTGCGCGCGGCGCGCTTTTCCACATCCACGCAAAAACGCCCGGATACCGGAATGCCAAAGGGGAACAGCTTTTCGCGCGGAACCCCCTTGCCCGCAAATTCGTCCATAAGCTCGGCATGCGGTATGAAAAAGGCGTCCATCTCGGTCTCTTCCCAGAACGGAGTGATGGTGTAGTCGGTTGCGACGGCATAATATCGGAAATTGCCGCCCAGGTTGCGGCGGATATAGGTAAGCGCCTCGCCGGCAAACAGGTGGGGCGTAATTACGGTGTCAAAACCCTGGCCTTCGATATAGCTTTTAAGCGCCTCGGCATAGCCGCTGTTGGCCAGATAGATGATGGATTTATGCCGGTCCGAGCTGATGCGCTCGCCCGCCTTGTACCCCAGCGCGAACACCCACGGGTATTTGACCGTCACGCCGGTCATGGCGGAGGTGATAAAGCGCGATACTTTTTCCCCGCCAAAGGCCAGCGCGTCGCGCATTTCGCAATCGATTCCTCTTAGCTTTAATTCTTCAAGCACCGCGCGTCCGGCCGCGTTATGACCTTCGCCGGTATTGCAGGACAAAATAAGCGCCCTCAAAAAAACACCTCCCTGCCGAGGACGTAATTATACGTACATTATAGCGCAGGAAGGCGTTTTATACAATCGTAATATTTACATAAATGGAAAAACTTTGTCCGCCGCTCAGCGCGCCTGGGGCGATATTTCGCCCGCGCGGGTAAGCGCGATTTTGGTGATTACCGGGCCGACCAGCTCGTATACCAGCGTGGCGGCCAGCACTATCGCGCGTACCTGCGCGCCATGGCTGGGGATGATGGCAAGCGCCATCTGCGCCATGCCGATGGCCACGCCCGCCTGGGGCAGCAGCGTGGGGCCGAGGTATTTGACGATGTTTTTATCGGCCTTTACGATCAGCGCGCCCACAGACGCGCCCGCCCATTTGCCGATGGAGCGCAGCAGTATATAGGCCACGCCCACAATGCCCACCGTGGGCAGCACGTTCAGGTTTAACTCCGCGCCCGAAATGACAAAGAACAAAAGGTACAGCGGCGGGGTGAACCGGTCGCAGCGCTCCATAAGCGCCGCGCCCATTTCGGCGTTCATATTTACCACGATTGCGCCGGTCATCATGCACACCAGCAGCGAACTGAGCCCAAAACTGTCCGCCAGGCCCACCCCCAGAAACACGGCCAGGATAACCAGCGCCAGGCGGTTTCCGCGGCTGGCGAAGAACCGGGCCGACAGGGTTAGCGCGACGCCGATCAGGCCGCCGGTTATCAGCGAGGCCACGATTTCGATCAGGGGTTTGACCGCCATGCTGTATACGGTAAGCGCTTCGCCGCTTACCATCCCCTTGGCCAGCGCGGCGCAGATGGAAAACACCATCAGGCCCACCGCGTCGTCCATGGCCACCACGGGCAAAAGCACGTCGGTAACCGGACCCTTCGCCTTATACTGGCGCACCACCATCAGCGTGGCGGCCGGCGCAGTCGCCGTGGCCACCGCGCCCAGCAAAAGCGAGGTGGGCAAATCGGTGCCCAGCACTAAAAGCCCTATAATGACTGTAACCGTGGCGCACAATGCCTGAAAAAAGGTAATGGTGATCGGGCCGGAGCCGATGGCACGCATGTGGGAAAGCTTAAATTCGCCGCCGATGGAGAAAGCGATAAAGCCCAGCGCCACTTCCGTAATGATGGAAAAGCTTTCCACCGTGTCCGCGGGCAATATGCGTAAAACGAACGGGCCGATTAAAAGCCCTGCTGCCAGATAGGCCGTAACGTTGGGCAGATGGATTTTCTTTGCCACACGGCTGAGCGCCAGCCCGCAGGCCATGGTAACGGCCAGATAAGTAAGCACGTTAATATCCACCTTACCTCACCAGGCCTTCCACAAAGTTTACGGGCAGTGAAAACAGTATGCCGGTGTCCGGCTTATCCAGACCGCCGGTAACCTGCCGGACAATCGCACGCATAGTGGGCACCTGCTCGTCGCGCAGCACCGCAAAAATGGTCTTGCTGGCCTTGCGCTCGGGGTTGAGCATCTGGCGCAGCACGCCAAAGATCATATCGCTGTCATTGGACAAAACCCGCATCATGCCCGTGCTGTCTAACACGGTCGCCCCCTGGATCCCCTTTTGTATCATGACTTCAAGCAGCTTCTCCAGACACTCGGTCTTGTTAAGTACCAGCACCAGCATCTGCATACCCATGTCCCTTTTCCCCTTTCGTGCTTGTTCCAAACGCCAACCATTGTACGCCTGTTACCGGCGCAATAGTGTGAACAACAGATTAATTTACGCGACGAATTACAAAATTTTGGCCAAAAAGCGGCCGGCGGACAAACAGGGGCGCCGCGCGCATGTGCGGCGGGAATTGGGCAATTTTGCAACCACGCTTGACAAGCCCGGCGCGTGGGGATAAACTCAATACAGCGGCAAACTTTTTTGCGCGCCGCCTTTCGGGAGGATAATTACGGATGAAAAAAAGGAGAAAATACGCCGGACGGCGCCTGATTTTCTGGGGCGCGCTGGCGCTTGCGGCGTGGTCCGGCTACGAACTGTATGTGCGCCTGGACGCGATGCTGCCGCCGCTTAAGATGTTTTTTGCGCTGGTGACCGGGGAGGGCATCGCGCTTGAAACCGTAATGAAGTATTGGGACTGGACCATATTTTCCGTGCCGGCCTTTTTGGCGGTTTGCGCGGCCTTCGCGCTACTTTCGCTGGCGCTGCGCAACCGCCCGATAGGCGGTCTGGCGCTCGTCGCGGGCTGTGTGGGCATCGCGCTGTGGGGGCTGGGCGTCGATTCGCTTGCCGCCGCAGACCTGACGCAGATTTTAAAGGCGGCGCCGCTTATGGCGATTACGGCCGGATGCGCGGTGAACGTGGCCTGCCTGTGCGTGGATAAACGGCGCGCGCGCAGGGCCAGGCATATCCCGGGCCCCGGCGGCAAACGGGCGCTGCCCGGCGGCGCGCAGCGGCCGCGCTTTGTCAGCGTAACCTATGAGCGAAGGGCCGCCATGAGCGGGCGCGATAAGTCCGCCTGAATGTAGCCCGCGCGTAAATAAAAACGCTCGCCCGATTGGCCGTTTTGGGCGGCAACGGGCGAGCGCTCTTTTTTACGTATTATTTTAAAAATCCCGCGATGATGCGTTCCTCGGCCTGCTTTTCGGTCAGGCCCAGCGTGCGCAGCTTGACGATCTGCTCGCCGGCGATTTTGCCGATCGCGGCCTCGTGAATCAGCTGGGCGTCCTGATGCGCGGCCAGCAGTTCGGGCGCGGCGCTTACCTGTGCCCTGTCCGCGATAATCGCGTCGCATTCCGAATGCCCGGTGCAGCGCGTGCGGCCCACAATGCGCGAGTGATAGTGCTGGCGCGATTGGCCGCGCGCCACCGCGCGCGAAATCAGATCCACGCCGGAATCTTCGCCCGCCAATTCCACCTCAAATTCGGTGGCCGCCTCCTGCGCTTCCTCGGTCAAGAGGCGTTCGTGTATCAGCAGCTTGGCCTCTTTTTCCAGCCTGCCGCGCGTGGTGCGCAGCGTTTTATCCACGCCGCCCAACTGCGCGGTGTCCATTTCCAACACCGAGCCCGCGCCCAGATACACCTCGGTTACCGGGTCGATGGAGCGCTGGCCCAGCCCGCCTGTGCCCACGTGTTTTTCCAGGTACAGCACGTGCGCGTTTTCCTCCAGGAAGAAGCGGTGTATGCCGCTGTGGCGCGCGGGTTCGCCGTTTTCGGTGTGAACGCCGCAGCCGGCCACGATGGTCACGTCGGCGTCGCGGCCCACGTAAAAATCGTTGTATACCAGATCGTCCACGCCGCCGTGGGTGATGCAGGCGGGGATGGATACCTGCTCGTCACGGGTGCCGGGCAGGATGCGTATATCCAGCCCGCTGCCGTCGGCCTTGGGCTCTATTTTTATGTGATCGGTGGACTGGCGCCCCGCGCAGCCGCCGTCCTGGCGGATGTTGTAGGCGCCTTTAAAGGAACCGGAGAAGTCGCTTACGATGGAGAGCAGTTTTTCCGCGATTTTGTTCATTTGGCTTCCTCCTCGCGCGTTGCGGGACAGGCCGAGCAGCAGGGCTTGCCCGAGAGCAGCCGCTCCAGCAGCTCCGCGCGCGGCCCGGCAGCCTCCACGCGCCCGTTTGAGATGACCACCAGCTCATCCGCAATGGATAATATGCGCTCCTGATGCGATATGATGATCAGCGTGCCTTTCAGGCTCTGGCGCATCTGGTCGAATACGTCGATCAGTTTGGAAAAGCTCCACAGATCGATTCCGGCCTCCGGCTCGTCAAACACGCTCAGCGTGCTGTGCCGCGCCAGCACGGTGGCGATTTCGATGCGCTTTATCTCGCCGCCGGACAGGCTCTGGTCCACCTCGCGGTCGATGTATTCGCGCGCGCACAGCCCGACGCGGCCCAGTATATCGCACATGTCCGCGTCGCTAATCTCTTCGGGCGCGGCCATTTCGATCAAATCGCGCACGGTCAGCCCCTTAAAGCGCACCGGCTGTTGAAACGCAAAACTGATGCCCAGCTGGGCGCGCTGGGTGATGTCCAGGCCGGTTATATCGCGTCCGTCAAGCAGAATACGGCCCGAGTCAGGCTCTTCCAGCCCGGCGATTAACTTGGCCAGCGTGGTTTTTCCGCCGCCGTTGGGGCCGGTAATGGCCACGAGCCGGTCGGAAGGAATGGTTAAATTAATGCCTTTGACGATCTGCTCGCCGTCGGGCGCGCTCCAGGTAAGGTTCTCGATTTCGAGCATGTATGTCTCTCCCTTTTAAACTATCCGGCTTTGGCCGCCTTGTTGCCCGCGCGATAGGTGGGCACCAACGCGCTAAGCGGCGCGCGCACCTGATCGGGATGCTCGTGGGCTACACGAAACAGTGTGTCCAACTGCGCCTCAAATTGTGCGTCGTCAAGCGGGATGGGGTGCAGTATGAATATTTTTTCGTGATGGGTCTTGCCCAGCTTGTCGCGCTCCTCGGCCATCATCAATTCTTCGTACAGCTTTTCGCCCGGACGCAGGCCCACGTACTCAATTTTGATATCCTCGTCGGGCCGCAGCCCGGACAGGCGGATCAGGTTGCGCGCAAGGTCGGCGATCTTTACGGGCGTGCCCATATCCAGCACGTACACGTTTCCGCTTTCGCCCAGCGCGCCCGCCTGCAACACCAGCTGCGCCGCCTCGGGGATGGTCATAAAATAGCGCGTAATGTCGGGATGGGTAACGGTAATCGGACCGCCCGCGGCGATCTGCTGGCGAAACAGCGGTATGACGCTGCCGTTGGAGCCCAATACGTTGCCAAAACGCACCGCCATATACCGGGTGGAGGAACGCTTGGCCATGTACTGGATGATCATTTCGGTTGCGCGTTTGGTCGCGCCCATCACGTTGGTGGGGTTGACCGCCTTGTCGGTGGACAGAATGACCATGCGGTCTACCTTGTATTTGTCGGCGCAGCGCGCTACGTTCAGCGTGCCGAATACGTTGTTCTTTACCGCCTCGGCCGGGCTGTATTCCATCAGCGGCACGTGCTTGTGCGCCGCCGCGTGGAACACCACGTCGGGTTTTACGGATTCAAACACATCTTCCAGCCGCTCCATATCGCGCACCGAGCCGATCAGCACGCGCAGGTTTATGCCTTCGCCATAGCGCACCTTAAGCTCGTTGCACAGCTCGTAGGCGTTGTTTTCGTATATGTCGAAGATGACCAGCTGCGCTGGGTGAAAGGGCGCGATCTGGCGGCACAGCTCCGAGCCGATCGAGCCGCCGCCGCCGGTTACCAACACCACGCGGTCG
>CAWVLE010000099.1:0-5444 GCA_963929805.1 uncultured Eubacteriales bacterium
CTTGCTGCGCAAGGCGCACGAATCCGCCGCGCATGTCGCCGGATTCGATTAGAACTTGGAGGGCTTCGGCCCTCCAAACCACCCGGACGGGTTTTTTGACAGAGCGCTTAGAATGCCTGCAAGACAAGGAAGCGAACTTGCAAACGAGGTTTCTTACTTAGACGTAAGTGACCGCCGTTTGCAGGCGGCGCCGACGCCGTAAGCAAAAACCGTTCCCGCTTTTTTCTTTTTCAGAAGCGGTTTTTGCGTTTGCGGGCTTTGCCGGCGCTCTGCCGGCGGCGGACGCCGCCGTCCATTTCTTCAATCGAGGGGGCGTTGTGCATGGCCGTTTTTTCCCGCAGCCGCGTGCGCCGCATGGCCGCGTCGGCGGTGTTTCTAAGCATCGCGCTGGTGCTTAAAACCTGCTTTTCCTTTTACATACCGCTCTTTGGCCAAAATGGCATGAGCGTGGGCGTTTCGGGCGTCTTTTCCATGATGCCTTCCATACTGTTCGGGCCGGCCTACGGCGCGGCGGTTTCGGCTCTGAGCGACCTGATGGGCTATTTATTAAAGCCCACGGGCGCGTTTATGCCGCTGCTTACGCTGACCGCGGCGCTGAGCGGCGCGCTGCGCGGATTTTTGTGGCGCGCGCTTGGCGGGGCGGGCACGCGCGGCATGCGCGTTGGGGTGCTGGTCCTGTCGCTCGCGCTGATCGCGGCCGGCGCGGCCTCGGCCTTTTGTATCCGGGCGGACGGGCTGGAAAGCTATTACCAAAGCGCCGGTCAGGACGAAGCCGCGCTTCAAAACATGAGCGCCATCAGCCGCATGTTGATAAGCCGCACGGCCTCGGCCAGGGATCCCGCCGCCAGTCTGGCCACCTACGCCCTATGGGTAACCGCCGGGCCGCTGTGCTGCGGCGCGCTGGCGCTGGCGCTTATGGGGGCCGATATGGCGCTGCGCGGATGGATGACCCGCCGCGGCGCGGCGCCGGGCATGCTGCCCATGCTTATATGCGTCGTGGCCAGCGGGCTGATCGTGACCACGATTAACACGGTTATTTTGCGCGAAACGCTGTACCAGTCCTGGAAGCTGATGCCCTTTTTCGTGATATGGGTGCCGCGCGCCGTGGAGGAAATCGTGGGCGGAACGGTAAAGGTGTGCCTGATGTCGGTTCTGCTTTCGCTGTGGCAGGCGCGCTTTGCGCGCTAAATCGCTTTAAAGCGCCGGGCGCGGAGGGGAAGGCCCTTTCGCGCGCGGCGCTTAATTTTTCTGTCCAATGCAAAAAATTCGTTTGCGGCGGCGTTGCGCATATTTCAGCGTTTGATAAGCTCCGCCGTAATCCCGCCAGACCATAGCGATCAGGCAATCCGCTCGGTCTATCATCCAGCGGTTGCGGGCGGTGATGGCCTTTTTATAGTGGACGCCTGCAAGCTCTATGGGAATCAGAATTTCGTCAAAACTGTTTTCGTAGTACGCCTTATTCGTGTTTATCCGCCGCTGCATATAGGGCAGTACCAGAACCAGCGAGACGGCTTTGTCAGCATGCCTGCGCTTTAGCGTTCGTACCGCGCTGGCGCTAAGATCGTCAAACGCTCCTTCTCCGCCCACATAGCAGATCATTTCCCGTTCCGCTTCCAGCAGGCTTTCCAATATCTCAACCACCTTAAACGGACTGAGGCCGAAAACTTCCCTGTGCCCCGCAAAGGTACAAACCAGCATTTCTGTTCCCCCCTTGAAAAGTTATTTGTTGGTCAAATCCACCACAGATAATTTAAAAACATTAACTGCGTAAATTCTAAATTTATATAGTTTATTATAAATCCTGCGCAGATACTTTACAATAGGGGGGAACGATATCAGGCGGACGGGCGGCGAGGGCGAACAGATGGAGTTAGACTACAAGGCGATTGGAAAGCGCGTGAAGATTGCGCGAATACGGGCCGATCTGACGCAGGAGGCGTTGGCGGAAAAGGCGGGGTTATCCATTACCCACATGAGCAATATTGAAACCGGCAATTCCAAGTTGAGCTTGCCGATGGCGGTTGCGCTGGCAAACGCCCTGTCCGTATCGGTGGACGAATTTCTGTGCGACAGCGTAATCCGCTCCAGGGAAGTTTTCGTTCGCGAGGTCCAGCTGATTTTAGAGGATTGCGACGACTACGAGATACGTATACTCACCGATCTGCTTAAAGCGTCCAAAGACACGATTCGCAGGGATATGAAGCTTAAACAGCTAAAATAGCGCGGGCGGCCGCGGTTGGCCGCCTGCGCTATGGTTTTTTAGCACTTTAAAGCGCCGGGCGCGGAGGGGAAGGCCCTTTCGCGCGCGGCGCTTAATTTAATTATGTTTAGGCAAAAAGCGTCGTCCGGGTTGGCCTGGCGGCGCGCTGAACGGCGGCCGCCGGAAAGCCCAAATCCCCGCTTGCGCCAGGTTGCCGGGGGGATTACTCAAACTGGGCGCGGTACAGCCGCGCGTACATGCCGTTTCTGGCCATCAGGTTTTCATGGGTGCCGCGCTCCACGATGCGGCCGCCGTCCATGAGCAGTATTTCGTCCGCGCTTTGGATGGTGGACAGCCTGTGCGCGATGACGAAGCAGGTTTTATCCTTCATCAGGTTGCGCATGGCCGACTGGATCTCCAGCTCGGTGCGGGTATCCACGTTGGAGGTGGCCTCGTCCAGAATCAGCATGCGCGCCTTTTGCAGCATGGCGCGGGCGATGGTCAAAAGCTGTTTCTGGCCCTTGGACAGGCTGGAGCCGTCCTCGCGCAGCACGGTATCGTAGCCCTGAGGCAGTTGCATGATGGCGTGATGGATGCGCGCGGCCTTGGCAGCGGCGATCACCTGTTCGCGGGTAGCGCCGTCCGCGCCGTAGGCGATGTTTTCGTACACCGTGCCGCTGAACAGCCAGCTGTCCTGCAGCACCATGGCGAACGCGCCGCGCAGGCTTTTGCGCTTCAAATCGCGTATGTCGCCGCCGTCTATTTCAATGGAGCCGCCGGTTACGTCGTAAAAGCGCATCAGCAGGTTAATCAGCGTGGTCTTGCCGCTGCCGGTCTCGCCCACGATGGCCACCAGGCTGCCCGGCCGCGCGATGAGGCTGAGCTGCTTAAGCACCAGGCGGGCCTGGGTATAGCCAAAGCTCACCTCGCGCATGTCCACCTGGCCGCGCGTGGCGGCAAGCGCCCTGGCGTCCGGCCGGTCGGGCGTCTCCACCGGCTCGTCGAGCAGGTTAAACACCCGCTCGGCCGCGGCCAGCGCGGACTGCATTTCGCTGAAGATGTTGGCCGCCTCGTTGATCGGGCCGGAAAACTTGCGCGAATAGAGCACAAAGGCCGACACGTCGCCCAGCGTAAGCGCGCCCGCCAGGTACATCAGCGCGCCGAACACGCTGATAAGCGAAAGCGAAAGGTTGTTGATAAAATTGACCGACGGCCCGGTCATGGAGCCGTAGTAGTCGGCCTGGTAATAGGCCTCCACCGCGCGCTCGTTGTGCTGGTCGAACCTTGACAGCACCACGTCCTCGCGGCCGTAGGCGCGTATGGTGTTAAGCCCCGAGGCCATCTCCTCCACAAAGCCGTTAAGCTCCGCCAGCCGGCGCGACCTGAGCGAAAACAGCGGCCGCACCCGCCGGGTCATATACCGGGTAAGCAGCACCGAGGCGGGCACCGTTACCGCGAAAACGCCCACCAGCGCGGGCGAAAGCCTGAGCATCATGATAAGCGAGCCGAAAACCGTAATCAGGCTGGTCAAAATCTGGGTCACGTCGTTGGAGAGCGAGGCGTTTACCGTGTCGATGTCGTAGGAAATGCGGCTTAGTATGTCGCCGGTCTGGTTCCGGTCGAAAAAGCTGACCGGCAGCGCCATCAGCTTGTCGAAAACCTGGGCGCGCATTTTGTAGACGATCTTCTGGCTTAGCTGGATCATCAGCACCGCAAGCGCGTAGCCCAGCAGCGAGGAGGCCACGAAGAACAGCGCCATCAGACGCGCGTAATAGAACACCGTTTCAAAATCCACCCGGCCAACGCCGCCCTCCACCGCGTCGATCGCGCCGGCCGAAAGCGTGGGCCCGATCAGCTGGAACAGGTTGCTGAGCACGGTCAGCGCTATGGCCAGCAGCATCAGCCACTTAAAATCCCAAAGGTAGGTAAGCAGGCGTTTAACCGTGCCGCGCCGGTCGCGCGGTTTTTCATTGGTCTGATTGCGCGGCGGCATCGCTTTCGCCTCCCATCTGCACAAAACAGGTTTCGCGGTATATGGGGCAGGTTCGCATCAGTTCCTCGTGCGCGCCCAACGCGGCCATGCGCCCTTCCTCCAGCACCAGTATCTTGTCCGCGTGGCGCAGCGAACTGACCCGCTGCGCGATTAAAATGGTGGTGGTTTCGGGGAACTCGGCCGATATGGCCGCGCGCAGCCGCGCGTCGGTCTGGTAGTCCAGCGCGCTGCTGGCGTCGTCCAGTATCAGTATGGAGGGGCGGGCGGCCAGCGCGCGCGCGATCAGCAGCCGCTGCTTCTGCCCGCCGGAAAGGTTGGTGGCCTTCTGGGTCAGCCTGCGCTCATACCCCTCGGGGAAGGATTCGATAAACCCGGCCGCCTGCGCGCAGCGCGCGGCTTTTTTAATCGCCTCGCCGTCCAGCCCGCGGCCGAAATCGATGTTTTCGTAAATGGTGTCGGCAAAGAGCGCGTCGGTCTGGAAGGTGACGCCGAACATGGCGCTGAGCTCGGCGGGCGCAAACGCGCGCACGTCGCGCCCGTCAATCAGCACGCGGCCCTCGTCCGGGTCGTAAAAGCGCATCAGCAGGTAAAGCAGCGTGCTTTTGCCGCTGCCGGTCGCGCCCAGTATGCCCAGCGTCTGGCCGTGCTCCAGCGTAAAGCTGATCCCGTCCACCGCGCGCCGGCCCTCCTTGCCCGAATAGGAAAAGCCCACCGATTCAAACTGGATGTGGGGCGCGGCCTCGGGCGGCCGCGACGCCTCGCCGGGCGCGTCGATCGGGCGCATGTCGCGGGGCATGTCCAATACCTGCGCGATGCGCGCGGCCGACGCGCTGGACTGCGAATACATGGCGAACATGCGGTTGACCGAAAGCATGGCGTTTAAGATAATGGTGAAATAGGTCAAAAAGGCGATGATCTTGCCCGGCTCGCTAAGGCCCCGGTTGACCAGATACGCGCCGGTCACCACCACGGCGGTCAGGCCCAGGTTGAGCAGCAAATTCATCAGCGGGTTGGTGGCCGACATGACGAAGCCCGCCCTGCGCTCGGCGCTTACCACCGCGCGGTTGGCCGCGTCAAAGCGCGATTTTTCGCGCTCGGTGCGGCTTAGCGCCTTGATTACGCGTATGCCCATCGCGTCGTCGCGCACCACGCGCACCATGCCGTCCAGCCGGGCCTGCAAAAGCGTGTAAAGCGGTATGCCCTTGCGCGAAATCAGCACAAGCCCTATCGCGATCAGCGGCAGCGTGGCCA
>CAWVLE010000100.1:0-2922 GCA_963929805.1 uncultured Eubacteriales bacterium
GACGCTGACGCCGTAAGCAAAAATCGCTTCTTCTCTTTTCTTTTCAGAAGCGGTTTTTGCGTTTGCAGGCTTTGTCAGCGCTCTGAATCGCCCATCAGGCGATTGCCTACGCCCGCTTCAGCACGGCCACGCCGTAGGGCGGCAGGCGAAGCGCGTCCCCGTCCAGCTCGCCCCGCACGATTTCAAAGGACGCGGGCCGTATGGGCAGGGCCCTGGGCTCGCCCAGCGCATTCATTACGAATACAAACCGGCCCTGTTCGCCCACGCGTTCGGCGGCGTACACGCCGTGGGGCAGGTTATCCATCACCGGCTCAACCTGCGCGTCGCGCGCGGCCAGCGCGTATACTTCTTTTAGGAAATCCTGCCCGGTGCGCGCCGCGATAAAGTAATAGCTGCCCTCGCCCAGGCGGTTGACGCTCAGCGCCAGCTCGCCCGCGTAAAAGCCGTCCGCGTAGCGGGCCAGCGCGACGGCGCCCTCGGCATGGGCCACGGCCGCGAAGCCGTGCGCCTCAAATTTGCGCCCGTTCCATTCAATCGTGCGGCGCTGGGTGGGATCCAGCGCGTCGGTTTCCTCGTCCCACACGCCGGCGGCCGCGCGCAGCGGGCCGGGGAACCCGCCCATAAAGCACAAATCTTCCTCGTTCACCCAGCCCGAGCAATAGGTGGACACGTACACGCCGCCCGCGCGCACAAACCGCTCCACCCGCTGGGCGAATCCGGGTTTGAGCATATAGGTCATGGGCCCGGCCACCAGGCGGTATCCCTCAAGCGGGCAGGTCTGATCGATCACGTCCACGCCAAAGCCCAGGCCGTACAGCGCGGCGTGGTGGTTGGACACCGTTTCCACATAGCCCTTTTCGGCCAGGCCGAATTGCGCGTGCTCCAGCGCCCAGCGGTTTTCCCAATCGTACACCAGCGCCACGCGGTTTTCGGGCGCGCTGCCGGTCACGGCGGACAGCCGCTCAAGCGCCTCGCCCACTTTGCACACCTCGCGGTACACCCGGTTTTGCGGGTTTTCGTCGTGCGAAACCACCGCGCCGTGGAATTTTTCGGAGGAGCCGCGCCCCTTGCGGAACTGGAAATACTGCACGCTGTCCGAGCCGTGCGCGACCGCCTGCAGGCCCTGCAAGGTCAAAAGGCCGTTGGGGCGCAGCCGGTTCACCTTTTGCCAGTTGACGGCGGAGGGCGAGGATTCCATCATCAAAAAGGGCTTGCCCCGGCCCGTGCCGCGCATCAGGTCGTGACAGAAGGCCGAATAGGCCGCCACATCCGCGTCGCGCGCGTCGCCGGTCCAGGCCGGGTAGTTATCCCAGCTGATTACGTCCAGCTCGCGCCCCAGCGAAAAGTAATCGATGTCCTCAAAGGTGTGCATCAGGTTGGTGGTGCACTTTATATCGGGCGTAACGCGCTTAAGCGGCGCGATTTCGTGCCGGTAAAAATCCACGTACTGGTCGGAGGTAAACCGCCGCCAGGCCAGGTTAAGGCCGTGGCTGGTGTATTCGCCCACCGGCGAGGGCGGCAAAATCTGGTCAAAGCTGGAATAGTTGTGCGACCAGAAGCTGTTCCACCACGCCTGGTTGAGCTTATCGACGCTGCCGTAGCGCGCCTTCAGCCATTGGCGAAACCGCGCCTGGCACAGCGGGCAATAGCACATGCCGCCGTACTCGTTGGACACGTGCCACAGCCCCAGCGCCGGGTGATTTTTGTATCGCTCGGCCAGCAGCGTGTTGATCTTTTCCACCTTTTCGCGATAGACGGGCGAGGTGAGGCAGTGGTTGTGGCGCGCGCCGAAGGCGTGGCGGCGGCCGTATTCGTCCACGCGCAGCACCTCGGGGTATTTTTCCGCCATCCAGGCCGGCCGCGCGCCGCTGGGCGTGGCCAGCACGACGCGTATGCCGTTTTCTGCCAGCATGTCCATCACGCGGTCCAGCCAGCCAAAGTCGTATTTATTTTCCTCGGGTTCCAGCTTCGACCAGGAAAATATGCCCACCGAAAGCGTATTGATGCGCGCGCCGCGCGCAAAGGCCATGTCTTTGGGCCATACGGTTGCCTCCTGGTCCAGCCACTGCTCGGGGTTGTAATCGCCGCCGTGCAGAAGATAGGGCGTCTGGTTCATGACGGGCGGATGCTGTGCCATAAATCGTTCCTCCTGACGTAGCGGGCGCGCCGGTTGGGCCGCGCCGGATGATAAAATAAAAACCCGCCGCGCAAATAAGCCGCGCGCGGCGGTTATGTACCGGCAGGGTTCAAAAAATTACTGAAACTGGCGGCGCGGCGCGTGCGCGTTGCGCCTGACGTTTTCCAAAATGCGCGAAAGCCGCGGCCGGCCCCGGCCCGTGCCCGCGCGCATGGCCTGCGCGCTCATGTACGCGGCCTGATACTGGGCGTTGCCCGGGCGCTGGCGCATGGCGATGCCAAAATACAGCGCCGACTTTTCCACCTCGCCCAGCCTGAACAGCACCGCGCCAAAGAGGTAGTTCCACTCGGCGGTGCGCGTGGCGATGCGCATCAGCGCCTGGCGCGCGGCCGAAAGCTGGTTAAGCTCCATCAACCGGCGCACGTCGCTGAACTGCTCGCTCTCCGGCACGATATTCTGACACACGCTGCCCTCGCGCATGGCGCGCATGACTTCGTCGTAGGCCGCGTTGATGTCGATCATTTTGGATTCGGCCCACATGCGTTCGGGACCTTCGGCAAAGCGGTCGGGGTGCCAGCGCCGCGCCTGCTCGCGGTGGGCGCGCCGGATCTCCTCCTCGCTTGCGTTGCTGCTGATGCCCAGCACCTCGTAGGCGTTTGCCATGCAGCCCAACTCCAATCCGTGAAAAAGGTCTATACAGGCACAGTATAGCATTTTTCACGCATAATGTCCAGAAAACCCGGTAAAATATGCATGTCGCAGTGTAAAAATACGATTTATTTCAA
>CAWVLE010000101.1:0-7213 GCA_963929805.1 uncultured Eubacteriales bacterium
TGCGGCAGGCATACGAAGCGATGCGCCAAAATATCGCGCGCGCCAGAAAATTTTAACGCCTGGAGGGGAAATACGATGCTCAACCCGGACAAAGTAAAGCTGGCCATCGCGCCAATCGGCTGGACCAACGACGACATGCCCGATCTGGGCGGCGAAAACACCTTTGAACAGTGCGTAAGCGAAATGGCGCTGGCCGGATTTACGGGCACCGAGATCGGCAACAAGTATCCAGCCGATCCGGCGGTGCTGCGCCATTACCTGGACGTGCGCGGCCTGCGCGTGTGCAACGCGTGGTTTTCCTCGCTATTTACCAGCGAGGGGTTTGAAGTAACCCGTAAAAATTTTATCGCCCACCGCGACCGGCTTCACGCGCTGGGCGCCCGCGTCATCGGCGCCAGCGAGCAGGGCAACTCCATTCAGGGCAAGGATATAAACATATTCGGCCCGGATAAACCGGTGTTCACCGGCGAACAGTGGAAGGCGGTGGCCGAAGGATATAACCGCCTGGGCCAGCTGGCCAAAGATGTGGGTATGACGCTGACCATACACCACCACATGGGCACGGGCATACAGACGGCGGAGGAAATCGACCGCCTGATGGAATTGACCGACCCGGAACTGGTGTACCTGCTGTTTGATTCGGGGCATTTGACCTTTGCGGGCATCGACCCGGCGCCGGTGCTGAAAAAATACGCGGCCCGGGTGCGCCACGTACACCTGAAAGACGTAAGGCTAAGTGTGCTTAACCAGGCGCGGCGCGAGGGCATGAGCTTTCTGGGCGCGGTACGCGCGGGCGCGTTTACCGTGCCCGGCGACGGCGACGTGGATTTTGAACCCATCTTCAATGTGCTGGACGAGGCCGGCTACGAGGGCTGGGTGGTGGTCGAGGCCGAACAGGATCCGGCCAAGGCCAACCCCTTTGAATACGCGCTCAAGGCGCGCCGCTATATCCGGGAAAAGACCGGGCTGTAAATACGCTCTGCCGCGCATGCGCTAAGAAGACCAAACGGGCCCGCGATTTTACGCAGGCCCGTTTTACGCGCTTTTGGGAAAGGTCAGGCCGCTTCGGACAGGGGCTGAATCTCCTTTTTAAATACGTGGCGCAGCATGAAAAGGCTCAGCACCAACGAAAACAGCTCCGCAAACGGGAAAGCCCACCATACGGCTTCCAGATTGCCAAGCAGGGAAAGCAAATAGGCCGTGGGCAACAGCACCACCAGCTGGCGCACCAGCGACACGATCAGGCTGAGCACGCCATGCCCCAGCGCCTGGCATAGCGACAGCACGCAGATGCAGAAGCCCGCGAATATAAAGCTGATCGAAATGATGCGCAGCGCGGGTATGCCGATGGCGAGCATGGTTTCCGACGCGTTGAACAGCAGCAAAAGCGGGGTGGTAAACACATGGAATACCGCTACGCCCACCAGCATGGTTATCGTGGCCAGTAACGCGCTTAGCTGGAAGGTTTTTTTCATGCGCTCGGGCTTGCGCGCGCCAAAGTTAAAGGCCAAAATGGGCACCATGCCGTTGTTCAGGCCGAATATGGGCATGAACACAAAGCTTTGCAGTTTAAAATACACGCCGAACACGGCGGTGGCGGTGGAAGTAAACGAGATCAGTATCTTGTTCATGCCAAAGGTCATGACCGAGCCGATGGAGGCCATGATAATAGAGGGCACGCCTACCGAGTAAATCTTGCGGATAATCGCGGCGCTTGGGCGGAACTTCTTCAAAGACAGCGTAATTTCGTGGTTACGCTTTAAATTGAAGATCAGCCCCAGCACGGCGGCCACAATCTGGCCGATTACCGTGGCGAGCGCCGCGCCCGCTACGCCCATTTTGGGAAAGCCCACCAGGCCGAAGATCATGATCGGGTCCAGAATGATGTTGGTCAGCGCGCCGGCCAACTGGATAATCATGGAATAAAACGTCTTGCCCGTGGCCTGAAGCAGTTTTTCAAATACGAGCTGGCCGAACAGGCCGAACGAGCAGCCGCAGCAAATGGTTAGATAGGCGGCGCCGGCGTCTACAATTTCGGCCACGTCGGTCTGTACGCGGAAGAAAAACTCCGACGCGGTCAAACCCAGTATCAGAAACAACACAAAACTTAAAAAGGCCAGGAACACGGCGTTGTCGGCCGTCTTGTTCGCGGTGTCATAGTTGCGCTCGCCCAGGCTTTTGGACAGCAGCGCGTTTATGCCTACGCCGGTGCCGGTGCCCACCGCGATCATCAGGTTTTGCGCGGGGAAGGCCAGCGAAACGGCGGTCAGCGCGTTTTCGCTTAACTGGGCCACGAATATAGAGTCCACAATGTTGTATAGCGCCTGCACCAGCATGGATATGACCATGGGCAGCGACATGGAGACGAGCAGTTTGCCCACCGGCATTACGCCCATTTTGTTTTCCTGTAAAGAGGTTTGGTTGCTCATACGCGCGCCTCCCGGCGTTCGCAGGCCAACGCGATCATATCCACTACGGTCTGGGCGCCCAGCGCGCTGCTGACGACCAGCTCATAATTCTGGCACACGCCCCACTTGCCTCCGGTGAAATAGTTATAGTAGTTGGCGCGCGATTTATCCTGCTTAAGCACGTAGCCGCGCAAATCGTCGGCCTTAACCGAATACTCGGTCTGGGCGCGCAGCATACGCGCCTCTATGGGCGCGTGGATAAATACGTGCAGACAGTCGGGATTATCGCGCAATACGTAATCGGCGCACCGGCCCACGATTACGCAGGGGCCTTTGGCGGCCACCTCGCGAATGATGTTGGATTCAGCGATAAATACCTGGTCGGACAGCGGAAGACTTTGCGTGTTAAAGTACAGGTTGTACAAAAAACTGCCGGTTACATGGTGTTCCGCCTGCTGGATAAAGCGCTCCGAAAGCCCGGATTTACGGGCGGTCATGGCGATGATCTCCTTGTCGTAAAAAGGTATTTCCAGTTTTTGCGCCAGCTTTTGCGCGATCAGGCGGCCGCCCGAGGCGTATTCGCGGCTGATGGTAATAATTGTGTGTTGCATGCTATCCCTCCGCTCTGACATTGGTACCGATATTAAAAATCGCGTTCTATAATATTATCGTATATCCAATAAAAATTTGTGTCAAGCGCATTTTTGTGTATGATTGACCGGATGTATCCGCCGCATTTTCCTTAGCGCCAATATGCCGGACAGGTCCGGCGAATGCGCTTTTTTTCATTTAAATCCAAGGTTTGTGTACTTATTTGCAATTTCAAGAATGTTATTCCTTCAATATCTATGTTGATTTTTTGTCATTCATCTGATACAATAACTTCCGGAAACGAAAAAATTCATTTTTCGGGAGGGAGTCTTTTCTATGAAGAAGGTATTCGCTTTGATTTTGGCCATCATGCTGCTTGCGGCGGTACCGGCCTGCGCGACCGAGTACATCTATCTGGCCACCGGCGGTACTTCGGGCACCTACTACGCGCTGGGCGGCGATCTGGCCAACCTGTTCGCGAAAAACAATGCGGATTTGGACGTAACCGCTCAGTCTACCGGCGCGTCCGCCGAGAACATCCGCCTGATCGATCAGGGCGAAGCTGAAATGGCCATCGTGCAAAACGACGTGGCCGATTACGCCTACAACGGAACCAACGCCTTTGAGGGCGAGCAGATCCAGAGCTTCAGCGTAGTCGCTTCCATGTATCCCGAATTTGTGCAGCTGGTTGTGCATGCCGACGCGGGCATCAACACGCTGGCCGACCTGAAGGGCAAGCGCGTATCCATCGGCGCCGCGGGCTCGGGCGTGTATTTTAACGCCGTGCAGTTCCTGGAGGTCGCCGGGCTGACGCTGGACGACATCGACGCGCAGTACCTGTCCTTCGCGGAGTCTTCCGACGCTATCAAGAACCGTCAGATTGACGCGGCCTTCATCACCGCCGGCATTCCCAACGCCGCCATTCAGGAACTGGGCGCGACCAGCGACATTAAGCTGCTCAGCCTGGACGACGAAACCGTCGCCGCGCTGCAGGAAGCCTATCCGTTCTACGCCAAGGCCACCATTCCGGCCGACACCTATGCCAACCAGCCGGAAGACGTGACTGCGGTTGCCATCCGCGCCGTGCTGATCTGCAAGGCCGATATGGATGAGGAACTGGTTTACAACCTGACCAAAACGCTCTACGAAAAGACCGACGAACTGAGCAACGCCAAGAAGAGCGAGATCATCATTGACGAGGCGCTGCTGGGCGTGTCTACCCCGGTGCACGCGGGCGCCGCGCGCTACTATGCCGAGGCCGGCATTCAATAACCCATGAGCAGGCGGTTTAAAACGCCGCTCGCCGCGCTAATAATTGTTTTGATTTTTTGCGTCGTGGCGTGTCTGCCCATGGGCAGTCGCGCCACGCTGCGCACTCAGGCGGGCGAAATTGTGTACGCCGCTTTTGTGCCGCGCGGCGAGAAAATCTGGATTTTGTACAATCATTCGGTAAACAAGGGTCTCGTCGAGGACGGATTTGACGCGGTGGGGAACCGGTTGAGCTTAAGCTGTTCGCGTTTCCGCCAGTACGGCGCCGGCATACCGGAGCCGGAAGCGGGGCAGACCTTTACCGCGTACGACGATTATTACGAAATTTCCGGCTACGACCTGACGCTTGACGCGCAATGGACCTATGTCGGGCGCGTGGCCGATCACCGATTGAGGATTGGGGAAAACGGCGCAGTGGTGCATTACGCCGATTTGGTGGAACCAGGCGCCAGGCTTGGGCTGTTTGTGGACTCCTGGACGATTGCAAAAGAAATATTATGGAGGTGCCGCTTCGTTGGGCGTGGATAAAAGGGAACAGGATCTAAAAAATAAATCCGGCGTCAATGCACCGGGCGCCGAAACGGTTGACCAGAAAGAAATCGACGCGATAATGGCCAAGTACGACCGCGAATCGGCGGTTAGAACGTTTACCGGCGCGCGCAAGTGGTTTGTGGCGGCCGTATGCATACTCTTTTCGCTGGTGCAGATTTACGCGGCGTTTACGGCCAACATTCCGGCCACGCAGCTTAGACCGCTGCACCTGGGTTTTGTAATGCTTTTGGCCTACGCGCTTTATCCCATCAAAAAGAATATGCACAAGCATAACTCGCTGCCCTGGTACGATATTGTGCTGGCGCTGCTGGCGATGGGGTGCTGTCTGTACATCGCGCTTCAGCACGTGGAGCTGGCCAACCGCATTTCCAAGCGGTTTGACCCGGCGGTCGACCCGGTGGGCTATCGCACATATGTCATGGATATGGTGGTGGGCGGCCTGCTGATTTTGCTGCTGGCCGAGGCGTGCCGCCGCGTGGTGGGCTATCCCATACTGATTATCGCTACGCTGTTTGTCATTTACGCTTTCGTGGGGCGCTCGATGCCCAGTTTCCTGGCGCATCGCGGGTTTGGACTTACGCGCGTAATTACCTATCTGGTCTATACCACCGAGGGTATTATGGGCACGCCGCTGGGCGCCTCGTCCACGTTTATATTCCTGTTCGTGTTGTTTGGCGCGTTTTTGGAAAGCACGCATGTGGGGCAGTTCTTCATTGATCTGTCCAACGCCGTGGCGGGCCATAAGCGCGGCGGTCCGGCCAAGGTGGCCGTATTGGCCAGCGCGCTGGAAGGCACTGTGTCGGGCAGCTCGGTTGCCAACACGGTGGGCAGCGGTTCGTTTACCATTCCCATGATGAAGCGGCTGGGCTATCGCGGCGAATTTGCCGGCGCGGTAGAGGCGGCGGCTTCCACCGGCGGCCAGATCATGCCCCCGGTCATGGGCGCGGCCGCGTTTCTGATGGCCGAATCGGTCGGCGTAAGCTATTCCGAAGTGGTCAAGGCGGCTATTATCCCGGCGATACTGTATTTTGCGGGCATATGGATTATCGTGGAGCTGGAGGCGCGCAAATACGGTTTGAGCGGGCTTTCCAAAGACCAGATGCCCAAACTTGCGCGCATTTTGCGCGGCGCGTATCTGATCTTCCCACTCTTTGTCATCATCGGCTTTTTGGGCTTGGGCTATACGCCCGTTTACGCGGCGCTGGTGGGCATCGTCTCCGCCACGTTGTGCGGGCTGGTGCGGCGCGGCATTTCCCATCTGATGCACAAGCACGACGCCGCCAAGGTGGAAATCTGGGCCTATACGCTTACCCCGCTGGGCGGGCTGATCGCGCTGCTGGGCGTGTTCGGCTACGCCGCGCCCGAGGCCGCCGCCAGCTTTGGCGGCATAACCGCCATGCTGATCCATTACAAGCTGTTCCTGCTGCTGGGCGGCGCGTTTATGGCGGTAATCGGGTGCGTGCTGTTCTCCATTCGCCGGTCGATACTGCGCGGCGAGCCGCTTACCGGCCAGGATGAGGAAGAGGAAGAGGAGCAGGTAATAAACTGGAAAGAAGTGGCCGTAAAAACCGGGCTGGATGTCGTTCGGTCGCTGGAAAACGGCGCGCGCAACGTAATCGGCGTGGCCATTGCGTGCGGCGTGGCCGGCATTATCGTGGGCATGATTACGCTGACCGGCCTGGGCCTAAAGATGGGCAACGGACTGGTGGCGGTGGCCGGCGGGAACCAGCTATTGACGCTGATTTTGACGATGCTCGCCTCCATTATCCTGGGCATGGGCGTGCCCACAACGGCCAACTATCTGATTACATCCACGATCATGGCGCCCGCGGTTATGGGGGTAATGGGTTGCTCTATGCTGACCGCCCACATGTTCACTTTCTACTTTGGCATCGTGGCCGACATTACGCCGCCGGTTGCGTTGGCGGCCATGGCGGGCGCCGCGATTGCCAAATCGCGGCCCATGGCTACCGGCTTTAACGCGGTCAAGCTGGCCATCGCGGCTTTCCTGGTGCCCTATATGTTCGTGTTTAACGAGCACATGCTTATGATCGGCGCGCAGTGGTATGACATCGTCCAGATTGTCATCACGGCCCTGATCGGCATGTTCGGCGTGGGCGCCGCGCTGGAGGGGTATTTTACGCGGCACGCGCATCTTTTGCAAAGGATCATGTTCCTGGCGGGCGGGCTTTTGCTGATCGATCCGAATATCGTAACCGACATTATGGGCATCACGCTGGTCGCTGTGGCGGTCGTGTGGCAGGAGATTGAGAACCGCCGCTTCGGCAACCGGATGGAACCGGCCCACAATTACTATGAGGGGATGAGCGCAGGCAAGAAGATCGTTACCGTGCTCACCGAATCCTTCGTGATGATCGGAAAACTGTTTTCCG
>CAWVLE010000102.1:0-10775 GCA_963929805.1 uncultured Eubacteriales bacterium
TAAGCGCCTATCCGGTGTGGTTTTTTTACATGGAACCGGATCCGCTGCTGACCGGCGACTACGGCGGGTCAAGCGGTGAAAAGGCGGAATACGAGCGGCGCGACGAATGCTTTGCTGTGGACGTGCGCAGCGGGGTGCTGGAAGTTATTACAACTTCAAATGTGGAAGTAAAATAGAGTATAATTTTTTGCCTGTACCGGGAAGCAGAGAGAGAAAGGGCGCGGCGCTGCCGAAAAAACGGGCGGCGCCGCGCCCTTTCTCTCTGTTTCCGGCTACATGCGCGCGTCTTTGCCCGAGAGGCGCAGCACTTCGCCCGCCAGGTACAGCGAACCGGCCACGATTACCAGCCCGTCCGGCCCGGCCAGCGCCTTTGCGCGCGCCAGCGCGGCGGGGATATCCGGCGCCGCCTCGCAAACGCAACCGGCCCGGGCGTATAGATCGCAAAGTGCGCGCGCGTTAAGCGCGCGCGGGAAATCCACCTGGGTAGCTACTACGGCCTGCGCAAACGGCGAAAGCAATTGGGCGCAGCGCTCAGGCTGTTTATCGCGCATCATGGCGGTGAGCAGCACGGCTTTGCGGCCCGGGAAAAACGTATTCAGATAGCCGGCCAGCGCGCCCGCGCCCTGCGGGTTGTGCGCGCCGTCGACCAGCAGCGATTCGCCCACCCATTCCAGGCGTCCGGGCCACACCGCCCGCTTAAACCCGGCCGCCACCCCTTCGCCCGTCAAGGGCAGGCCCGCCTGTTTAAGAATGGAAAGCGCGCTCAGCGCCAGCGCGGCGTTATTCACCTGGTGCGCGCCGCACAGCCCGATTTCCAGGCGCATCGGCCCAAACGCGGGCGTATACGCCTCAAACCGCGCGCCGCGCGCCTCCAGGCGCACCCGCGTGGGCGCGGCGCATTCCACCACCGGCGCGCCGCGCAGCGCCGCCACGCCGCGCAGCGCCGCCATGGCTTCCTCCGCCGAGGGATACAGCGCTACGGGCACCCCGGGTTTTATGATGCCCGCCTTTTCCAGGGCGATTTTTTCCAGCGTGCCGCCCAGCAGCTCGGTGTGGTCCAATCCGATATTGGCGATGGCGCACGCGCGCGGCGTGATTACGTTGGTCGGGTCCAGACGGCCGCCCAGGCCCACCTCGATTACCGCCGCGTCCACGCCCGCCTCGCGGAAAGCCTCAAAGGCCAGCGCCGTGCCCAGCTCAAAGGGCGTGGGGTGCGCGCTTTGCTCGCTAAGCAGATCCTGCGCCGCGCCGTATACCCGCAGCCCGCATCGCGCAAGGCTTTCGTCGTCCAGCGGCAGGCCGTCTATGCGTATGCGCTCGGCATAGCGAATAAGATAGGGCGAGGTGTACAGGCCGGTCTTCAGACCGCATGCGCTAAGCGCGCTTTGCGCAAACGCACATACTGATCCTTTGCCGTTCGTGCCCGCTACATGCAGGCAGGCAAGGCCCCGCTCGGGATGACCCAGCCGCTCAAGCAGCGCGCGCATGTTTTCCAGGCCCCGCTTTTCGCCCGTGGCGCGCGCGCCGTGTATCCAGTTAACCAGCTCCTGCGCGGTTTTGGGTGGATTTTGCATGTGCATTCCCCAATTCGTCCGTTATACAAATATGCGCGTTTTCGCTGCCCGTTTTTCTGCCTTGCGAAAACACACACTCATATTAGTGCGCGCGGCGCGTTTTGTCAACCGTACTGCCACAGGTGTGCAACTAAGGCGTAAAAGCTTGATAAGCGGCACAATTTATGGTATAATGTGTCAGTTCTGCGGCGGGGCCGCCGGACAAAACTGATTTTGGAGCGATTTTTAATGTCATACCGCATATTTACCGATGTTTGTTCCGACCTGCCGCTGGACTGCGCGCGCGACCGCGACATAAGCGTAATGCCCATGCTGGTAACGCTGGATGAGAAAGACTACTATATCGACGTGGATCCTTCCGCCCCCGGCGCCATCGCGCCCCACGATTTTTACGAGCGGCTGCGCGCGGGCGGCATGGCCAAAACCGCCCAGCTTACCCCCACCATGGTGCGCGAGCATTTTGAGGACACGCTTAAAAACGGTCAGGATATACTCTACGTCGCCTTTTCGTCGGGCCTGAGCGGCACCTGCGCCAACGCGTGCATGGCCGCCCGGGAACTGATGGAGGATTACCCCGGCCGCACAGTGCGCGTGGTGGATTCGCTGTCGGCTTCGCTGGGGCAGGGGATGCTGGCCGTGCTGGCCGCGGACGCGCGCGACGCGGGCGTTTCACTGGAAGAGGCCGCTACCCAGATTGAACAAAGCCGGCTGAACGTACACCACTGGTTTACCGTGGACGATTTGATGTTTTTGCGCCGCGGCGGGCGCCTGTCGGGCGCTTCGGCCGTGATGGGCACCATGTTGTCCATCAAACCCGTGCTGGTGGTGGACGATGAGGGCCATCTGCCGCCCCGCGTAAAGGTGCAGGGCAGAAAGCGCGCGCTCAAAACGCTGGTGGACAAGATGGCCGATGAGGCCAGGCAGCCCATAACCGCGCCCGTAATGATCGCGCATGGCGACGTGCCCGACGAGGCCAACCTTGTGGCAAAGATGGTAAAGGAGCACATGGGCGTCGAGGTTTCGACGATCAACACCATTTCGCCCATCATCGGCTGCCATTCCGGGCCCGGCACGGTGGCGCTGTTCTTCTTAAGCGATAAGCCCAGGTAACCGGCCGCGCCGGGGAACAGGGTAAGGCCAGTTGTTAATTGTTGGAAGTTTTTTTCCCATCTGAGCATATTTTTCGCACATATTACCGCCGTGCCCGGCATATTCGACGCCGGGCACGGCTTTTTGCCCCGTTACGGCCCGCTGCCGGGGCAAAGCGGATTTCAGTATGCCGGGTTTGAATTTATGACAAAACCGGTGTATAATGGATAAAGAACCGATTGTATCCAGCGGAGGATAAGATGGCAAGTAACGCGAAATCCGTAAAATCCAAAAAGAGCGCGTCCGCAAAGGGCGCGCCCGCCCGGCGCGACGAGCCGCCCGCCGCGGATCGCGGCGCGTGGCGCGAGGCCACCGGCGTGGCGCTGATCGGCGTGGCGCTGCTGCTGGGCTATTTTTCTGTTTTTGACAGCGCTACCCAGGCGGGCGTGGTTATAAAATCCATACTGACCGGCTTGGCCGGAAAGCTTTGCTATATCGTGCCCGTAATCGTATGCTGGGCCGGGGTGCTGACCGCATTCTCCGGGCGCATGCGCCGCATAAAGATCAGCAAAGTGGCGCTGGCCGCGCTGCTGGTTTTGTGCGTGTGCGCGCTTGTACACGTGTTTTGGTTTGACCAGATCGTCTCCGGCATGCGCTTTTACACCTTTTTTAATTTTGTGGGCCAGTCCTATGCCTACAAGCAGGGCGGCGCGGGCGTGCTGGGCGCGCTGATCAGCTGGCCGCTTTTCTGGACGCTGGGCCTGGGCCAGACCGGCGCCATCATCGTGCTGATTATGGCCATGCTGGCCGATTTGGTGTTGCTGCGCAAAATTTCGCTTACCCGGCTGGGCGAGCGGGTGCAGCAGCGCTATGGCGAGATAATGAACCAGCATCAGGAGCATGCGCAGGAACGCCGCGCCGCGCGCGGAGAACGCGAGCAGACGCGCAGGCGCGCTTCGCTGGACGAACTGGAAAAATGGCCGGACGACCCCCAACAGCCCTCCGCGCCCGAACCGGCGCCCCAGCCCGAACCCGACAGGAGCGAAATGACCGTGCCCCGCTATCACGTGTCGGAGCCGGTGATCAGCAAGCGCGCAAAGCTCCCCCCACAGCCCGAACCGGTGCAGGCTGAATCGCCCGAACAGACCGGCGAAGTGCCCGAATACCTCAGCCGTACCGCACGCGCGCGTAAAGGTCGCGGCAAGATTTCCGAATCCGAAAAACTGCACATACGCGAGCCCGAGCCCATTTACCGGCCCGAGGCGGAACAGGAGCACGCGGACGGGCCGCTTAAAAGCGGCAGCGTCGCCTTTGGCGAGGACGCGCCCGCCGAAGACCTATCCGCGCCCGCCGAAGACGCCCGCGCGGCCGCGCAGGAATTGTCCGAAGAACCGCTGCCCGGCATAGACGGGCTGGGCGAGGCGATACTTCCCGGCGGGGAGGCGTTGTCCGGCGCGGCGCGCGGCGGCGAATCCGAAATTGAGGAAATACAGCCGCCCTTTGACGAGATCATCGTGCCCGGCCAGGAGGAAGACGAAAAGCCGTTCGCGCGCGAGAAAACGGCCGCGCTTAAGCCGTCCGCGCGCATGCCCATCGCGCGGCCCGCGCCCAAGCCCGCCGCCCTGTCCGACGCGCCTGCCCAGGCTGAAAAGCGCGCCGCGCAGGATTTGGGCGAGGAAACCTACAATTATCCGCCCATTGACCTTTTGGCCGCGTCCACGCCCGCGAAGGTGAAAAACCGCGAACAGCACGACGCCGAAAAGGCCAAGACGCTGATCGAGACGCTGAGCAGCTTTGGCATTTCCGCGCGGCTGATCGGCATCGCCCACGGCCCCACCGTTACCCGGTTTGAACTGTCGCCCGCCGCCGGCGTCAAGGTAAGCCGCATTACTTCGCTCGCCGACGACATCGCGCTTAACCTGGCCGCCGTCAGCGTGCGTATCGAGGCGCCCATCCCCGGCAAGGCCGCCGTGGGCGTGGAGGTGCCCAACGAAGTGGCCGAAACCGTGCCGCTGCGCGACGTGCTGGAATCCGCCGAGGCGCGCCGCCACCCCAGCCGCCTGGCCGTGGCGCTGGGCCGGGACAACGCCGGCCGCTATATCGTGGCGGATCTGGCAAAAATGCCTCATGTGCTGATCGCCGGCGCGACCGGCGCGGGCAAGTCGGTGTGCATCAACTGTATCATCTGCTCCATTTTGTACCGCGCCACGCCCGACGAAGTGCGCCTGATTATGATCGACCCCAAGGTGGTAGAGCTTTCGGCCTATAACGGCATACCGCACCTGCTGGTGCCCGTGGTGACCGACCCCAAAAAGGCGGCCAACGCGCTGGAATGGGCGGTTAGCGAAATGACCGCCCGATACAAGAAATTTGCCAAGCTGGGCGTGCGCGACATGAAGGGCTATAACCAGCACCGGCCCGCGGACGAGCCCGCCATGCCCCAGATCGTGATCATCATCGACGAGCTGGCCGACCTTATGATGGTAACCCCCGGCGAGGTGGAGGACTCCATCTGCCGCCTGGCCCAGCTGGCCCGCGCGGCCGGCATCCATCTGGTCATTGCCACGCAGCGGCCCTCGGTCAACGTCATTACCGGCGTAATCAAGGCCAATATCCCGTCGCGCATCGCCTTTACCGTGGCCTCTCAGGTGGACAGCCGCACCATACTGGATGTGGGCGGCGCGGAAAAACTGCTGGGCCGGGGCGATATGCTCTTCGCGCCGGCGGGCACAAACAAGCCCACCCGCGTGCAGGGCGCCTGGGTGTCGGACGACGAGGTACACGAGGTGGTGGAGTATATCAAGGATTTGCACACCGCCGATTACGACGAGGACATTATCGAACACATGAACAACGCCGAAATGAGCGACGCGGAACAGGAAGAGGCGCACAGCGAATACGACGAACTGCTGCCCCAGGCGGTGGAAATCGTCGTGGAATCCGGACAGGCTTCCATCAGCATGCTGCAAAGGCGGCTGCGCGTGGGCTATGCGCGCGCGGGGCGCCTGATCGACGAAATGGCCGCGCGCGGCATCGTAAGCCAGGCCGAGGGCGCCAAGCCCCGCAACGTGCTCATCAGCCGGGAACAGTTTAAATCCATGTTTGAAGAATGATACCTGGCGCGCCGCGCCGGGGGATACGTGGTTGCGCCCCCGCCCTTACCGACCGTCTGAATTACCGCCCGCAACCGGCGGCGCAACGGAGGCTTTTTACATGAATAACCGCCAGACCACCGTGGGGCTTATATCGCTCGGGTGCTCCAAAAACCGGGTGGATTCCGAAATGCTGCTGGGCCTTTTTGCCGGGCGCGGCTACGAAATCGTGTCCGACCCGGCCCAGGCCGAAATCATCGTGGTCAATACCTGCGGCTTTATCGGCCCGGCCAAGGAAGAATCCATCGACGCCATATTCGATATGGCCCGCTATAAAACCGGCGGGCGGCTGAAGACGCTGATTGTGACCGGGTGCCTGGCCCAGCGCTACGGCGAGGCGCTGCGCGAGGAAATGCCCGAAGTGGACGCCATTTTGGGCGTGGCCGAATATCCGCGCATCTTTGAGGCCATCGAGGCGGCGCGCCAGGGCAAGCGGCCCATGTTCACCGGCGAGGGCGACCGTTTTTACAAGGCGCAGCGCGTGCTGACCACGCCCGCCTATTCGGCCTATGTCAAAATATCCGACGGATGCGATAACCGGTGCAGCTATTGCGCCATACCGCTTATACGCGGGCCTTACCGCTCCAGGCCTTTTGAGGACATCGTATCCGAGGCCGAGGCGCTGTGCGCGCGCGGCGTGCGCGAATTGACCCTGATCGCGCAGGATACCTCGCGATATGGCAACGATTTTCCGGGCGGGCAGCTATTGCTGGGCAGCCTGATAGAGCGCTGCTGCGCCATCGAGGGCGCGCAGTGGGTGCGCGTGCTTTACTGCTATCCCGATACGGTTAACGAGCATTTGCTGGATATCATCGCCGCCCAGCCCAAGGCCTGCCGCTACCTGGATTTGCCGCTGCAACACATTAACGCCGGTTTGCTGCGCCGCATGAACCGGCGCGGCTCGCCCGAGCTGATACGCAGGCTGGTAAAGGCCTGCCGCGAACGGGATATCATGATGCGCACCACCATGATCGTGGGCTTCCCCGGCGAAACCGAAGACCAGTTTAAGGAATTGATGGATTTTGTGGCCGAGGCGCGGTTTGGCCGCTTGGGCGCGTTTACCTATTCGCCCGAAGACGGGACCCCCGCCGCCGAAATGCCCGGCCAGATCGACGAGGCGGTTAAACAGCGGCGGCTGGACGAGCTGATGATGCTGCAACAGGGCATATCGCTTGAACAGAACCTGTCGCGCGCCGGCACGCTTGCGCGCGTGCTGGTGGAAGGCGTGGAGGACGGCCGGTACGTGGGGCGCTCGCAGTTGGAAGCGCCCGAGGTGGACGGCGTCGTGCGCTTTACCTGCGCGCGAGCATTGAAGGCGGGCGAATTTGTCGATGTGCGCATAAGCGGAGCCGACGCTTACGATTTGGAGGGGGAGGCGGCCCAATGAACCTGCCCAACAAGTTGACCATACTGCGCATGGCGCTGGTGCCCGTGTTTGTGGCTTTTCTAATGCTGGACGGCGTATGGGCGCAGTACGCGGCGGCCGCGGTGTTTGCCCTGGCTTCGCTGACCGATTATCTGGACGGACACTACGCGCGCACGCACAATATGGTAACCGATTTTGGCAAGCTGATGGACCCGATGGCGGATAAGCTGCTGGTCATGGCGGCGCTGGTCGGGCTGGTCGCGCAGGGGCGCGCGCCCTATGTTGCGGTTATGGTGCTGCTGGGCAGGGAATTTGTCATAAGCGGCATACGCCTGGTGGCCGCCAGCCGGGGCGTGGTAATCGCCGCGGACCGGTTGGGCAAATACAAAACCGTAACCCAGATGATCGCCATATTGCTGTTGATCCTGGGCGCGGGGCTGGGCGGCGCGGCGCTGATCGCGGGCGAGATACTTTTGTGGGCGTCGGTCGCGCTGTCGGTGGCTTCCTGCGCTTCCTACATAGTAAAAAACAGCGAGGTATTTAAAAAATGATCTGCGAAATTCTCTCCGTGGGCACCGAAATATTGATGGGCCAGATCGCCAACACCGACGCGCAATATCTTTCCCAGCAGATGAGCGAATTGGGCATCAGCGTTTACCATCACACCGCGGTGGGCGATAACCCCGCGCGCGTGCGCGAGGCGCTTGGGCAGGCGCTTTCCCGATCCGATCTGGTGATTACCACGGGCGGGCTGGGCCCCACCGAGGACGACCTGACCAAGGAAATGGTGGCCGAATATTTCGGCCTGAAACTGACGCCCGATCCGGCCAGCCTGGAGGCCATACGCGCCCGCGTAACCGTAAACGGCCGCGAATTGACCCAAAACCAGTTAAAGCAGGGCTATTTTCCCGAGGGCAGCCACATCCTGCCCAACCAGCGCGGCACCGCGCCCGGCTGCGTGGTAAAGCGCGACGGTAAACTGGTGGCCGTGCTGCCCGGCCCGCCGCGCGAGCTGCGCGATATGTTTGAAAAGCAGCTTAAGCCCTACCTGGCGCGGTTGCGCGATTGGCGGCTGGATTCCCGGTATCTGAAGATTTTCGGCGTGGGCGAGGCCCAGGTGGAGGTAAAGCTTAAGGATCTGTTCCATTCGGACAACCCCACGCTGGCGCTGTACTGCGGCGCGGGCGAGGTGACCGCGCGCCTGACGGCCGGATGCGCGCCGGACGGCGACACGGCACGGCTGCTGGATCCGCTGGAGGCCGAAATCCGGCGCAGGCTGGGCGACGCGGTGTACGCCCAGGGCCGCGAATCCACGCTGGCCCAGGCCGTCTTGGAACTGATGTCGGCGCGGGGCGAGACGCTGGCCGTGGCGGAAAGCCTGACCGGCGGCATGCTGGCCTCCGCGCTGGTGGACTGCCCGGGCGCTTCGCGCGTGCTGACGCAGGGGTTTGTAACCTATTGCGACCAGGCAAAGGCGCGCGTGCTGGGCGTCAGCGCCCAAACGCTTAACGAGCACGGCGCGGTCAGCGCCCAGTGCGCGTGCGAAATGGCGCAGGGCGCGCTTGGCGTAAGCGGCGCGGATTACGCGCTGTCCACCACCGGCATCGCCGGGCCGGACGGCGCGCTGCCGGATAAGCCGGTGGGCACGGTGTTTATCGCGCTGGCCTGCGCATCGGGCGTGACGTGCGAAAGGTTCCTGTTTGCCAATAACGACAGGGCGTGGGTGCGCACGCTCAGCGTGCAAAACGCGCTTAACATGCTAAGGCTCAACCTGCTTTCCCGGCCCGGCGCGCCGGATGCGTAAAACCTAAGCGCCCGGGGCGCAATGAACACCCGGAGCGACATGAATAAAGGAGGAAATTTTTCATGCAGTATTACGTGTACCGCAACCCCGAAGAGGTGGCCCGCGCGGCCGCGATGATCTTTGCCTCCACGCTGAGCATGAAGCCGGACGCCGTGTTCGGCCTGGCCACCGGCTCTACGCCCGTGCCCACCTATCGGGAACTGGCGCGGCTTAACCAGGCGGGGCTGATCGACTTTTCGCGCGCGCGCAGCTACAATCTGGATGAATACGTGGGCCTGGCGGGCGATCATCCGTGCAGCTACCGCTATTTTATGAACACCGAGCTGTTCGACCATATCAATATCGACAAGGCCAACACCCATGTGCCCTGCGGGCTGGGCGACGTGGAGAAAAACGCCGCCGAGTACGACCGCGCGGTGGAGGCGGCCGGCGGCATCGACCTGCAGCTGTTGGGCATCGGCCACAACGGCCATATCGGCTTTAACGAGCCCAACCCCGATAAATTCGTATACGGCACCAATATCATTACCCTGACCCAGTCCACCATCAACGCCAACGCGCGCTATTTCGATTCGGCCGATCAGGTGCCGCGCAAGGCCATCAGCCTGGGCATCGGCGGCATTATGCACGCCAAGAGGATCATTCTGCTGGCGACGGGCAAGGGCAAGGCCCAGGCCATACGCGATTCGCTGCTGGGCGACGTGACGCCCATGATGCCCGCCTCGATTTTGCGGCTGCACGCCAACGTGCAGTTTTTGCTGGACGAGGAGGCGGCCTCGCTGCTGTAATCGATTAGCCCGCGCTGGCGCTGCGACGTTCGCAAGGAACGGAGGGGAACGCCATGGCAAAAAATACGATTCATACAAATTCGCGAAGCCGGCGCGCAAACGCGGCGCGCCGGCGCAGGGCGTATGCGCTGTATGCGCTGTGCGGCCTGGCAATATGCCTGGCGGCGGCGTTTGGCCTGCGCGCGCTGCTCAGGCCCGCGCCCGACGCCAGCGCGCCCGCCTCGGGGCAGATGCAGGCGCAATCCGAAACCGAACAGGTTAAGGCCACGCAGGCCGCCTCGGAGGCACAGGCAGAAGCTACGCCCGCGCCCACCATGGATTTGACCGACGTAAAAGCTTTGCCGGTCATATACCGGGCCAAGAACCCGGGCAAAAAGGTGGCCATTACGGTGGACGACTGCTTCTCGCCGGAAAATACCCGCGCCATACTGAACCTGGCGGAAAAATATGAGATTAAGCTGACCTTTTTCCCCATCGGCCGCATTGTGAAACGTGATCCGCAGCTGTGGCGCGACATCCTGGAAAAAGGGCATGAGATCGAGAACCATTCCTACCACCACTCCAACATACTCAACATGACCGACGAGGAGCTGTATAACACCATCGTTTGGCAAAATGAGGTCATGAACGAGGTGCTGGGCGTCAATTACCACATGCGCTATTTCCGGCCCATGGGCGGCAACGGCACAAAGACCAAACGCCTGCACAAGGTGCTGGGTGATCTGGGCTACGCGGCGGTAGCCAGCTGGGGCCTGTCGGGCAACCGTCCGGCCGAAGACACCATACGGCTTACCGAGGCCGGGCAGATTTTGCTGTTCCATGCCACGGATACCGATCTTTCCCGGCTCAAAAAAGTGATACCGGGGCTGCTGGATAAAGGCTTTAAACTGGTAACCATCAACGAACTGTACGGAAAGGAACCCAACCTGGTCGCGCCGGCGGACACGCCCGCGCCGTCCGAGGCGCTTAAAAGCACATAGCGCCCAGAGCGCCGGCAAAGCC
>CAWVLE010000103.1:0-4204 GCA_963929805.1 uncultured Eubacteriales bacterium
TTTTTTCTTCCTGAGTGTGTTGATGTATTTATATTCGACGTGAAACCCGCCTTTTCCTTTTGGTTTTTCGCATTTTTTTCAAAAAAAGTGACCGTTGACGCCCTTTGTCAACGGTCTGAGGCCGCCTGCCCGCGTAAAGCGGATAGACGGCCTTTGGACGGTCCGCGGGGCGGTATTACGCGTCCTTACCCGTAAGGAAGCGCTCAAAGTTGCGCCCGCAGATTTCGCTTAAAAAGTCGCCCTTTTCGCCCAGCGCCTGAAATATCTCCCGGTCGCGCTTTAGTATGCGCTGCGCGTAGTCTACGCTGTAGCCGGCGGTCACGTTGTCCACGCCCCAAAGGATGTGCTCGCGCGCGCCCTCCATGCCCATCAGTTTTTGTATGGCGTCCTGGCGGTACAGCGCCGGCGTGCCGGGCGTTAGATCTACAAACATCTCCGCGCGCTTTTCGCCGCCGCCCCGGGTCAGGCTGTCGTTGAATTTTCCAAACACGGCGATGCACTCGTCGCACCAGGGCCACGATATGTGCGCCAGGGCAAAGCGCAGGCCGGGCACGCTGAGCAGCACCTCAAAATTGCAGGGACGGTTAAAGTTGCCCGACGCGTTTATGCCGTCGTACAAAATGCCCGAATGGAACAGGCAGGGTTTGCCCGATTGCGCGATGCGGTGGTAAACCGGTATCGCGCGCGGGTCGTTGGGATAAAAATGGGTGCAGATGATCTTAAAGCCGCGTATGCCCGCCTCTACCGCCATATCCACCTGTTTTTCCGCGTCCCTGTCCGTAGGGTCTATAAAGAAAAACGGATAAAGCGTGGGACAGCCCCGCACGTACGCCATAACGTTGTCGATCCGCTCCCGGGGCGTATACAGCTTCTCTTCCCAGGCGGGTACCGGCGACTGCGAAAGCACCACGCCGCCCTCCAACCCGGCCTCGTTTAGCCTTTCCATCAATTCTTTTCCCGTATTGGCCTGTTTATGGTGGTGAATGTGTACGTCGATACGCATGGACGAGTCCCTCCTGTCTTTTTAATTGCAAAAGCGGCGGCGCCGGATACGGAGTATACCCGGTTATTATTGATGAGAATTCTTCAAACGCGCGCAAAAGACCTTCTAAAATCCGTTTTGCCGCAAAAATAATCCGCTTGCCGCGCGCAAAAACCGCGCGCGATGGCAAATCAAATTTTTTATATCAAATGCTTCCCCCTTTTGCAATTTTGTGGAAAACGGCTCTTGCGAATTGGATAAACCTATTGTATAATTAAAGTAATCTATCGCGTAACGTTTCGCGCTTGAAAATTGATTTGTAGACAGGAGGAGTTTTATATGGCAAATCCCAAGGCGTTTCCCATGACCAAACCTGTAAACAGACTGCGCGGCAGCCTGCCCAAAATCGGTATCCGGCCCTGCATCGACGGCCGCCGCAGGGGCGTGCGCGAAAGCCTGGAAGAGCAGACCATGCAGATGGCCAAAGCTGTCGCGGATTTTCTTTCCAATAACCTGCGCCACGGCTGCGGGCTGCCGGTGGAATGCGTAATCGCCGACAGCACGATCGGCGGCGTGAAAGAGGCGGCCGACTGCGCGGAGAAATTTGCGCGCGAAAACGTGGGCGTATCCATCAGCGTCACGCCCTGCTGGTGCTACGGTTCGGAAACCATGGATATGGATCCGTTCACGCCCAAGGCGATCTGGGGCTTTAACGGCACCGAGCGTCCGGGCGCGGTGTATCTGGCGGCGGTGCTGGCCGCCCACGCGCAGAAGGGCATTCCGGCCTTTGGCATTTACGGCCACGACGTAATGGACGTGGATCAGGCCAGCGAGCTGCCCTGCGACGTAAAGGAAAAACTGCTTCGCTTTGCGCGCGCCGGTCTGGCCGTGGCCACCATGCGCGGCAAGAGCTACCTTTCCATGGGCGGCACGGCCATGGGCATCGCCGGTTCCATCGTCAACCCGGACCTTCTGGAAAAATATCTGGGCATGCGCGTGGAATCGGTGGATATGAGCGAGTTTGTGCGCCGCTGGGACGAGAAGATCTACGACCCCGAGGAGTACGTGCGCGCCTATAAGTGGGTAAAGGAAAACATCAATTTCGGCTGGGACAAAAACCCGGCGGAAATTCAGCATTCGGCCGAGACCAAGGAAAAGGTGCTCGAGGACGCCATCAAGATGGTCATGATCGGGCGCGACCTGATGATCGGCAATCCCAAGCTGGCCGAGCTGGGCTTTGTGGAAGAATCCTGCGGCCACAACGCCATCGCGGCCGGTTTCCAGGGCCAGCGGCAGTGGACCGACCACTTCTGCAACGGCGACTTTATGGAATCCATCCTGTGCTCCAGCTATGACTGGAACGGCATCCGCGAAAGCATGGTCGTGGCCACTGAGAACGACCACCTCAACGGGCTGTGCATGCTCTTTGGCAAGCTGCTGACCAACACCGCCTCCGGCTTTGCCGACGTGCGCACCTACTGGAGCCCCGCCGCCATCGAGCGCGTGACCGGCTGGAAGCCCGTCAACGGCGCCGAAAACGGCCTGATCCACCTGATTAACTCCGGCGCGGTCACGCTGGACGCCTGCGGCGAGTGCGCCGATAAGGACGGCAAGCCGGTCATGAAGCCCTGGTGGGAAATCACCAGCGAAGAGGCCGCCAAGTGCGTCGAGGCCACGCAGTACTGCTACGGCGATTTGGGTTACTTCCGCGGCGGCGGATATTCCAGCCATCTGGTGTCCAAGGGCGGCATGCCCATCACCATGACCCGGCTTAACATGATCGCCGGCCTGGGTCCGGTGATGCAGATCGCCGAAGGCTGGACGGTGGACCTGCCCAAGGATGTACACGACACGCTGGATAAGCGCACCGACCCCACCTGGCCCACCACCTGGTTCGCGCCGCGCCTGACCGGCAAGGACGCCTTTACCGACGTATATTCGGTAATGAACAACTGGGGCGCCAACCACGGCGCGTTCAACTACGGCCACATCGGCGCCGACATGATCACGCTGTGCTCCATGCTGCGCATCCCGGTGTGCATGCATAACGTGCCCGAAGAAAAACTCTTCCGGCCCAGCGCCTGGAACGCCTTCGGCACCAAGGACCGCGAGGGCGCCGATTACCGCGCCTGCGCGAACTTCGGCCCGCTCTACGGCAAAAAGTAACCGCCCTGTCCGGGCATGATTCGGGTAAAACCGTAATTTTTCCCGCGCTGGGCGGCGCAGGAAAATAGCAAAAATACGATCGCTTTTTCCCCCTGGGGGCGGCGCGTCTTGCGATGCGCCGCTCCTGTTTTATCGTTTATTATTTAATGAATATCATTAAATAATTATTGACATATTAGAAATCACCTGCTATTCTATCCGCGAGGTGATGGACATGAAATTTGCGCGGAGGCTGCTTAAGGCGCGATACGCGAATCTGGCCGCCCGTTTTATGCGCGCGGCGTGTTATCTTATTATGGCCTTTTTTGCGTTCGGCCTGGCATTGTCTTTTATGGGGCGGCAGACCTTTACGCTGCATACGGACGAAGGGATATACGAAAGCGCCATCTGCGCGGAGGAAAGCCGGGAAGGGCCTTTGCGCAGCTTTACCGTAACTTCCGCGGACGAGATACACGTATGGGCAAGCGGCGGCGGCCAAATGGACGCGGCCGTTCGCGTCGGGCTGGCCCTCATGTACGCCGCGGACATCGTTCCCCTGATTTTCGCCTGCTGGTTTTTAAGCCGGGTATTCGCCAACGTGGCAAAGGGGGAGATTTTTACGCGGCAAAACGCCCTGTATCTTTTGTACTACGGCCTGACCCGGTTTTTCACGGCGCTGCTTAGCCCGTTTGTCAAGCTTATCATTTGCCGCCTTGTGAACCTCTTTTGCGAAAGCCGCGTATCCGTTTCCACGGGGTCGAATATGCTTAACGAGTTAATTCCCAGCGTAGCTTTTATCGTGGCCGCGTACATCATTGACTATGGAATCCATTTACAGGACGAGGTGGATCACACGTTATGATCGTAATTCGCCTTGACAGAGTTCTGGCCGATCGGAAAATGCGGCTAAACGACCTGGCCGAACGGGCCGGCATATCCAACGTCAACCTTTCGTATTTAAAGACGGGCAAGGTTAGGGCCATCCGCTTCAGTACGCTGGACGCAATCTGCCATGTTTTAAAGTGTCAGCCCGGCGACATTTTGGAATACGTAGAAGACGCGGACTAGGCGGCCGTA
>CAWVLE010000104.1:0-2544 GCA_963929805.1 uncultured Eubacteriales bacterium
TTACGCCCATAGATTATCTACCGTTACGTTTCCCAAATTCCAATATAATTCCGCGCCGGCATAGCAAAACGCGGCCTTTGCGCGCGCCGGGCGGCTGCCGCGCAACGGCTTATATTTGCGCAAAACAAAAAACCTTCCGGGTGGTTTGGAGGGCCGAAGATATCCAATTTTTAATCGAATCCGGCGACATGCGCGGCGGATTCGTGCGCCTTGCGCAACAAGGCTCAGGATGTTGACAAAGTCAACATACTGAACCGGGCAAGGCGCACACGCCTTGCCCGGTTTTTCAAGCGCCGGTAAACCCGGCCGCGATTTTGAAAAACGATTACAGCAGATAGTAAACCTTGCCGTCGATGGTCATCGTGCCCTCTTCGATGGCGCCGGTCAGCGTCTGGCCGTCGATTTCCATAATCAGCGTGGTGCCGTCAAAGGTGTAGGTGCCTTCGCTGAGCACTTCGCCGTCCGCGCTGTAGTACCACACCTGGCCGTCGTAGAGCTCGTAGCCGGTCTCGTCCTCTTCGTTATTCCAGTAGCCCACCTCGTCGCCGTCGCGCACGTAGATCATGCCGGTTTCGTTGATGGTCATGGTGTTGCCATCCACCACGGCGGTAAGGGTGGCGCTTTCACAGGTAATGGTTACGTTCGCGCCGTCCGCGGTATAGGTGCCCTCGTCGGTCAGCTCGCCTTCCTCATCCGAAAGCAGCGCAATTCCATCCTGGTCCAGCTCGATTCCGCTGCCATCCTCCTCGGAATACCAAAATCCCTCTACGTCTACTTCCTCGGCCACAGTTTCTTCGGTTACGGTTTCCTCAGCCAGGGCAAAGCCCATCATCATAGCCGCCATCGCAAGCGCCAACAACAGCGCCATCCATTTTTTCATCATGAAATCGCCTCCTTAATGGTAAAAACAAATCGCTTGCTTCAAGCTGGCATCATCATAGCACAGCCCTGTGCAAAAGTAAAGCAAACCACAAGATTGATCTAAATGCTTATTTTTCTTTGCGGCGCGCGGCCAAATATGGCGAAAAAGCCGCTTGCGTGGCGGCGGGCGCCGTGATAAAATACCCGCGTAAATACCGGGCGCCCCGCGTCCGCCGAAAGGAGCCGCGCCTATGTCTAAGCCGCTTGACCGGGCCAACGAATGCGTATCGTCCCGCGCGGGACAAACCGACAAGACCTATTACCCTTCCCTGCACGCCGCGCCCCTGACCGGCTGGATTAACGACCCCAACGGGTTTATCTATTATAAGGGCGCGTACCACCTGTTTTGCCAATACCATCCCTACGAGGCCAAATGGGGCCCGATGCACTGGGCGCACCTGGTCAGCCGGGATCTGGCCCACTGGCAACACCTGCCGGTGGCGCTCGCGCCCGACATGCCCTACGACGCGCTGGGCTGCTTTTCGGGCCAGGCCATTGAGCGCGACGGCGCGCTGTGCCTGATGTATACCGGCGTTTCGCAGTCGGGCGGCGAGACGGTTCAGCAACAGTGCCTGGCCGTCAGCCGGGACGGCGTGAACTTTGAAAAGTGCGCCCTTAACCCGGTAATCGGCTCCGGCGCGCTGGAGGCGGGCGAATCGCGCGTGGATTTCCGCGACCCGGACATATTCCGCGAGGGCGGCGCCTATTTATCGCTGGTGGCCTCGCGCGGCGCGCGGGGCGGACAGCTTATTTTGTTTCGCTCGGGCGATCTTACCCGCTGGACGCGGCTGGGCGCGCCGCTGACCGGGCTGGGCGACATGCCCGAATGCCCGGACTATTTCCGCCTGGACGGCCGCGCCGCGCTGATCAGCTGCGTAATGCGCGCGGGCCAGCCCGCCCGGGCCGTCTACCTGCTTGGCGAGGCGGGCGAAAATCTGGAAGACCTGCGCGCGGATCAGGCCCGGCCGCTGGATTACGGGCCGGATTTTTACGCGCCCCAGACCGCGCAGGCCCCGGACGGGCGGCGGATTATGATCGGCTGGATGCAATCGTGGGCGTCAGACATACCCACGCGCTATCTGGGCCACGGTTGGAGCGGCATAATGACGCTGCCGCGCGAGTTATCCGTGCGGGATGGGCGGCTGGTTCAGCGCCCCGCGCGCGAGCTGGACGCGCTTCGGCGTGAAAAGACCCGCTTAAGCGGGCTAGGCCGTCTAAGCGGCCGGGCGGCGCGCGTATGCCAACTGCGCATCGAATGGACGCCCGGGCGCGCGCGGCGGTTTGAAGCGCGGCTGATTAAGTCGCAGGACGAGTATTTTCTGCTGGGCTGCGACCGGGAAAAGGGGTATTTGTGGATCGACCGCGGCGCGTGCGGCTACGCGCTGGGCCGGGACGGCGCGCCCGAGGCCGAGCCGCGCGCGGGCGTAAAGCTTTTGGGCGATACCGGCCGGCTGTGCCTGGACGTGTTTTTGGACGCCTGCTCGGTTGAGGTGTTCGTAAACGACGGCGAGGCCGCGCTTAGCGCGCTGGTTTTTCCGCGGCGCGCCGGCACGGACTTTACAATAGACGGAGGCGACGCCGGCGCGCGCCTGTCGCTGGATATGTGGCCGCTCGAATAGGCCC
>CAWVLE010000105.1:0-4600 GCA_963929805.1 uncultured Eubacteriales bacterium
TTCATTTCACGGATGCCGCCCAGGTTCTTTTCCAGCTTTTCGCGTTCGGCCATCAGCTTGATAACTTCCTTCTTGGGCAGCAGATCAAACTGGCCGTTCTTTTCCATGTTGTCAATAGCGTTGAGCCGGTCGATACGGGTACGGATGGTGCGGAAGTTGGTCAGCGTGCCGCCCAGCCAGCGGTTGTTTACAAAGAACATGCCGCACCGCTTGGCTTCGGATTCGATGGATTCCTGAGCCTGCTTCTTGGTGCCTACGAACAAAACGGATTTGCCCTCCAGCGCCACGTCGCGTACAAACATGTAGGCTTCGTCGATCTTGCGCACGGTCTTTTGCAGGTCGATGATGTAGATGCCGTTGCGCTCGGTAAAGATGTACTGCGCCATCTTGGGGTTCCAGCGGCGGGTCTGGTGGCCGAAGTGTACGCCCGCTTCCAGAAGCTGTTTCATGGAAATAACTGCCATTATGGGTTCCCTCCTTGTTTTTTTCCACCTTTCGCGTCAACTTTGCGCGGCACCCGTCTGGGCAACCGCCGCGCAAATCGGCGAAAGTGCGTTTTCCGAATCATAATTATAGCACAACCGCGCGACTTCCGGCAATATCCGGGCGCGACTTTACGAAATTTTCCCGTTTGGCGCGATCTGTTGCTCCCTGCGCTTTAGTATTTTGGACATGGCCGCAAAATATACCGCCGTGGATACGACCGGGCCCGCAATATCGGAAATGGGCTCGGCGTAGAAGGCGGCCTCCGCCCCGAAAAATACGGGCAGGGTAAACAGCGCGGCAAAATATACGCCTTTGCGCCAGAAGGAAAGCGGCAGCGCGTAGCGCACCTGGCCGATTGCCGTAAACCCGTCCACCACTTCGTATTGCACGCCCAGCGGTATAATGGCCAGCGTACACGCGCGTATGGCCCAGGCCGCCTTTTCGCACAAAAGCGCGTCGGCGCTGAACAGACGCGCAAACTGCGCGCCAAACAGGTTGGCCGCCACGAACATAATCGCCGTATAGCCCACGCACATGCCGAAAATGTAGCGCTGCGCTTCGCGCACGCGGTTTGCTTTGCGCGCGCCGTAATTATAGCTGAGTATGGCCTGCGTGCCGCCGCTTATGCCGCCCAGCGGCATGGTAACCACCAGCATAAAGCTTTGCACGATGGTGGCGCAGGTGATAAGCGTGTCGCCCTGCGCGCCGCCCGTGTTTTTCAGGACCGCGTTCATGGCGATAATCATCACGTTGTCCACCGCGATGATGCAAAAGGGCGTAAGCCCCAGCGCCATCATTTTGCCCGACAGGCGCGCGTTTAAGCGCTCAAAATGGATGCGCACCAGCGCCTTTTTCCCAAACAGAAAACACAGCGCGCAGCCGCAGCTGGCCGCCTGCGACAGCACGGTGGCCAGCGCCGCGCCCTTGACGCCCATGCCAAAGGTAAATATAAACAGCGGATCCAGCGCGATGTTGAGCGCCGCGCCCAGCACCACGCACAGCATCGCGCGCCGCGCAAAGCCCTGCGCCACGATAAACGGGTTAAGCCCCGTGGCCAAAAGCGCGAAGGGCGTGCCCATCATATAGACCAGAAAATACGCCTCGGCGTAAACCAGCGTTTCGCTGCTGGCGCCGAACAGGCTCAGCATGGGCCTGCGCACGGGGCCCAGCGCCGCCATTAAAACCGCCGAAAAAGCCAACAACAGCCAAAACGCGTTGGCCATGACGCCGCGCGCGCGCCGCATGTCGCCCTCGCCCAGGCTGATGCCCATTAGCGTGGAACCGCCAATTCCCACCAGCGACGCGGCCGAACCGATCATGGTCACCACCGGGCCGCAGATGCCCGCGCCGGCCAGCGCCAGTTCGCCGCCGGGCTGGATGTGGCCGATGTACATCCTGTCCACAATGCTGTAAAGCACGCTGACAAACTGAGCCAGCATGCCGCTAAGCGCCACGCGCCATACCAGGCGGGGTATCCTCTCCCGCCCCAAATCGTTTTGCATGCGTACGTGCTCCTTCGTAAGGGCATACAGCCGGCCCGCTTGCTCTTAGCCCATCTTACTACAGGCGCGGGCGTAAAGTCAACGTTTTCAGGCGCCGTTGCGCGCGGCGGATCGCGCTTGAGAAAAATGTTTAATGGAAGTTAACTTGACTTTGCGCCGTTTGGGCATTATACTCATGGGCAAGATATCCTCTGAGATGAGACGGACCGAACGCATTCATTTTCCTTTCCCCAGAGAGGGCGCGCCGGCGGCTGAAAACGCGCCCGGAAGGCGAATGCGTATCCACCAGCCGCCGATCAGGGACGCGTGGGCGCGATACAGCCCGTACAAGGCGCGCCTACGGGCGCAAGTTGGGTGGAACCGCGGGTAATACAGCCCGTCCCTTCGCAGGGACGGGCTTTTTGTTTTCACAAGGCGCATTTGGAGGAGGGGTAATTATGAATCTTGTTATCAACGGCCAAAGCCGGTCTTTTGCCGACGGCATGAACGCGCTGGATATCGCGGGCGAAATTTCGCGCGATTTGAAAAAAGAGGCGCTGGCCGCGCGGTTGGACGGGCAGGTTATTTCTCTGGTCACGCCTATCGAGGGCGACCATACGCTGGAAATTCTCACCTTTGCCGACGACGACGGCCGCAGGACGCTGCGTCATACCGCCAGCCATGTGCTGGCGCAGGCGGTGCTGCGCCTGCGCCCCGACGCCAAGCTGGCCATCGGCCCGGCCATCGACAGCGGCTTTTATTACGACTTTGACGTAGACGAGCCGTTCACGCCGGATTTTTTGCGCGAAGTGGAAAAGGAAATGCAAAAGATCATAAAAAAGAACGACCGTCTGGAGCGGTTTGAATTGCCGCGCGAGGAGGCCATCGCGTTTTGCGAGAAGGCCGGCCAGCCCTATAAGGTGGAGCTTATCCGCGATCTGCCCGAGGACAGCGTCATTTCCTTTTACCGTCAGGGCGATTTTACCGACCTGTGCGCCGGCCCGCATCTGCCCTCTACCGGCCGCGTAAAGGCCTTTAAGCTGACCAGCACCGCGGGCGCGTACTGGCGCGGCAGCGAAAAAAACAAACTGCTCCAGCGCATATACGGCACCGCATTCTTTGACAAGGAATCGCTGGAAGAATACCTGCGCCGCATGGAGGAAGCGAAAAAGCGCGACCACCGCAAGCTGGGCCGCGAGCTGGATCTTTACGCCATTATGGACGAGGGCCCGGGTTTCCCCTTCTTCTTCCCCAAGGGCATGGTGCTGCGCAACGAGCTGGAAGGCTTCTGGCGCCAGCTGCACAAGGAGCACGGCTACGTAGAGTGCCGCACGCCCATCATGCTCAACCAGCGCCTGTGGGAGGAGTCGGGCCATTGGGACCACTACAAGGAAAACATCTACTCCACCACCATCGACGACGTGACCTATTGCCTGAAGCCCATGAACTGCCCCGGCGGCATACTGGTTTACAAGCGCAAAAACTGGAGTTACCGCGAATTTCCGCTGCGCATGGGCGAGTTGGGCATCGTACACCGCCACGAGCTGTCCGGCGCGCTGCACGGGCTGATGCGCGTGCGCTGCTTTACCCAGGACGACGCGCACCTGTTCGTCACGCCCGAGCAGATTAAAGAAGAGGTCATCGGCGTACACAAGCTGGACGATCTGGTGTACAAGATGTTCGGCTTTAAGTACAGGGTAGAATTGTCCACCCGCCCGGAAAACTCCATGGGCACCGACGAGATGTGGGATCAGGCCACGCGCGGTTTGCAGGGCGCGCTGGACGAGCTGGGCGTGGATTATACCATCAACGAGGGCGACGGCGCGTTCTACGGGCCCAAGATCGACTATCATCTGGAGGATTCCATCGGGCGCACCTGGCAGTGCGGCACCATCCAGCTGGATATGAACATGCCCGAGCGCTTTGACCTTAGCTATATCGGCCCGGACGGCGAAAAGCATCGCCCGGTTATGCTGCACCGCACCATCTATGGCTCCATCGAGCGCTTCATCGGCATATTGACCGAGCACTTCGCCGGCGCTTTCCCGCTGTGGCTCAGCCCGGTTCAGGCAAAAATCATGACCATCACCAACCGCGCGGACGAGGCCGCGACGGCCATCGCCAAACGGTTAAGCGACGCGGGCCTGCGCGTAGAGACCGACCTGCGCAACGAAAAAATCGGCTTTAAGATCCGCGAGGCCCAAATGGAAAAGGCGCCCTATATGTTGGTGTTAGGCGATAAGGAAGCCGAAAACGGCACGGCGTCCGTGCGCTCGCGCAAGGATGGCGATCTGGGCGCGATGAGCGTGGACGCGCTGCTTGAAAAACTGCAGGAGGAAATCCGCACCAAGGCGCTCTAATCCGGGCGCGGATAAACGGACATAAAAACGAGCCGGGCGCGCATCGATACGCGTCCGGCTTGTTTTCTTTCCCGAAATACCTCCGGTTAAAGTGGCTTCTTAGTATAGAGCACGGTTAGTAGCCATAGGAATCGACATCGGCCACCACCTGGCGCAGCCGCTCAATGTTGTTTTTCATTGCGCGGTACAGGCCTTCCGTCGTTTCTAAAGACGTTCGGTTGGAGGTTGTCTGGGTATTTACGCTCATAGCGTCGTCAACCGTTTTAACCCACT
>CAWVLE010000106.1:0-9509 GCA_963929805.1 uncultured Eubacteriales bacterium
TCGGCAAAGCTGTGGCCTTCAAACGCGCCCAGCGCGCATTCGCGCAGCCGGTCGTCCGCCAGTACGGGCAGATCGCGCCCGCGCGCGAGTATGCCGGCCGTGTTGCGCGCGCGGGAAAGCGGGCTTGTGTATATGCGCTCTATCGGCTCGCCGCGCAGGCGCTCGGCCAGGCGCCCGGCCTGACGGTACCCTTCCGGCGTCAGCGGTGAATCGCACTGGCCCTGCATTTTGCTCTGCGCGTTCCACTGGGTCTGCCCATGGCGTGTAAGATACAAAATCATCTCGCCGCCCTCCCCTCGTTAAATCTGGTTTTCATTATAGCATAGCGCGGGCGAATTGTCCTCATCAAATTATGTGCGGCGCGCCCAAATGCGCCCAAAAACGGCGCTGCGCCCGGCAGGCGCTTGCAATCGGCATTTAAAGGATGTAATATGGTTAAAGCGGCGCGTAACCACGGCCGGCCAGAATCGCGCGCCCGATTATCACAGTATAAGCGAGGAAGCACACGCATGAAATGGACCACCGATCAGCAAGAGGCCATTTACGCGCGCGGCGGCAATCTGCTGTTGTCGGCCGCCGCCGGCTCGGGCAAAACCAGCGTGCTGGTAGAGCGGGTAATCCAGCTGGCGCTGGAGGGGACCGGCGTGGACCGGATGCTGATCGTCACCTTTACGCGCGCCGCGGCGGCCGACATGAAGCGCAAGCTGATCGAGCGGCTGACCGACGCGGCCTCGGAAAGAGCCGAACTGCGCGGCCAGGTGGCGCGCGTGGAGCGCGCGAGCATCTTAACCATCCACGCGTTTTGCGCCGATCTGCTGCGCGCACATTTTGAGGCGGCAGGGGTAGACCCCGCCTTTCGCGTGCCCGAGGAAGCCGAGCTCAACCAGATTAAAACGCGCGCCCTGGAAGAGGCGGTAGACGCCGCCTACGCGCGGATGGACGGCGATATGGCGGCGCTGGACTATGGGCGGGGCGTGGAGCAGGTATCGCGCCTGGCGCTTGAGACCGCCCGGTTCGCCTGCGCGCGGCCCGACCGGGACGCCTTTTTTCAAAACGCCATGCTGCAATCGGGCGCAGGCGGCGGGGCAAAATGGTTTAACGAGCTGTTTGAATCGGCGCGGCGCGCGCTGCGCGACGCGCTGGCATTATCGCGCAAGGCGCTTGAACTGTGCGCGTTGCCGCTGGGGCCCGTACACTACGCCCCGGCGCTGCAATCGGACGTGGATTTTTTGGAAAGCGCGCTGCGCTGCGCGGATTACGCCGCGCTCAAACGCGCGCTTGACCCATATTCCGCCGCGCGGCTGCCCGTAAAGCGCGCGTCCAAAGAAGAGGCCGATCCCGAAAAGGAGCGGCTGCGCGCGCTGGCGCGCATGCTGCGCGACCAGGCGAAAAAGAAAATTACCGCCGAGCGCGACGCGCTTATCGCGCCGGAGGACGCGCTGGAGGATATTCAAAAAAACGCGGGCGCGCTGCGCGCGCTTAAAGCGCTGGCCGAGGACTATCTTGAGCGCCTGGCGCGGCACATGGCCCGCCGCTCGCTACTCAGTTTTGACGATTTGGAGCGGTACGCGCTTATCGCGCTTTCCAACGAGCAGGTGGCGCAGGCGGTACGCGCGCGCTTTGATTACGTTTTTGTGGACGAATACCAGGACGTAAGCGACATGCAGGAGGCAATCCTCAGCCGGGTAAGCCGCCCGGACAACCTGTTTATGGTGGGCGACGTAAAGCAGAGCATATACCGTTTCCGCCAGGCCGAGCCCACGCTTTTTATACAAAAATACCACGATTACGCGCGCGGGCAGGGCGGACGACTGATCGCGCTTAGGCAGAACTTCCGCTCCCGGCCCAGCATACTCCACTTTACCAACCGCGTGTTTGAGCGGCTTATGCGCGGCGGCGACAGCGAGGTGGAATATGACGAGGCCGCGCGGCTGCGGCCGGGCGCCGCCTTTTGCGGCGAAGACGAACCGGTAGAAATCGCGCTGTTGTTCGATCATCCGCCCGACGCGCCCGAGGACGCGGCGGCGCTGGAGGAGGAAGCGCCCGATATGGCGCAGGACGCGTTTGACGAGGACGAAGGCGCGCAGCTTACCCGGGCCGAGCGCGAGGGCGCATGGATTGCGCGGCGGATAAAGCAGCTGTTGGGCGCGCCCTATTACGACGCGCGCGAGGGCGCGCAACGGTCGTTGCGGCCGCGCGATTTTGTGGTGCTTGTGCGCGCGCGCAGCGCCATGGCCGCAATCGAGCGCGCTTTAAAGGCCGAAAGCGTGCCGGTGTACGTGGACGCGGCCGACGGATATCTGGGCGCGATTGAGGTGCGCGTGGCGCTGGCGCTTTTGCAGGTGATTGAAAACCGGCGCCGCGACGCGGAGCTGCTGAGCGTGTTGCGCTCCCCCATCGTGGATTTTTCCTCCACCGATCTGGCGGCCATACGCGCCGGGTGCATGGAGGGCAGTTTTCGCGACGCCTGCCTAAGTTGCATGGCGGATTCCAAAAGCGAGCTCGGCAAGCGCCTTAGCCGGTTTGAAGCGCGGCTGGATGATTGGCGCGCGCTGTCGCGCGGCCTGCCGCTTAGCCAGCTGATCGACACCGCGCTGCGCGAAAGCGGCTATTACGCCTATGTGGGCGCGATGCCCATGGGCGCGCAGCGCCAGGCCAATCTGGATTTACTGATTACCTACGCCAGCCAGTTCGATCAGGCGCAGCCGGGCGCGTTGACCGGTTTTCTGCGCTACATCCTCCGCATTGGCGAGCGGGGCGACGACATGGGCGCGGCGCATACCCTGGGCGAAAACGACGACGTGGTGCGCGTGATGACCGTTCACAAATCCAAGGGCCTGGAATTTCCCGTGGTCGTCGCCGCGCAGCTGGGCCGCGCGTTGTCGCGCAAGGGCTATACGGGCGAGTTGCTTATCCACCGCACGCTGGGGGCGGGCATGATGTTAAACGACATGGATCTGTCCAGCCGCCGCGACACGCTGCCCCGCAGGGCCATCGCGCGCCGGTACGCGCTGGAAGATTTAAACGAGGAGACGCGCATACTCTACGTATTGCTAACCCGCGCGATAGACCGTTTGATTTTGGTGGGCTCGGCGTCCAGCTACGATACGCTCCGCCTGCGCGTAGACGTCGCGCGCGGCGCCGCGTTGACCAGCGCCAGCTATCTGGACATGCTGCTGCCGGCCGCGGCCGATTTCCCGGGCGGCGAAGCGCTGGGCGGCTCGGGCGCGGCGTGCGGCGCGCGCGTTAGGTTAAGCCTGATCCACGGCGCGCAGCTGAGCCTGGGCGGCGATGCGCAATCGGACGCGCCGCCGCGCGCGGACCAGCCGGACGAGGCGCGCGTCGAAGCCGCGCTGAGGCGGCTCGCCTGGCGCTACCCCTTCGCGGGCGACGAGCTGTCCCCGCTTAAGGTAACCGTGACCGGACTAACGCGCGAGGTCGCCTCGCCCGTCGCCGCGCCGCCCATCGAGCGCCGGCCGCGCTTTTTGACCGAAGACGCGCTGACGCCCACCGAGCGCGGCACGCTTGCGCACGCGGCGCTTATGGGGCTGGAACTTGCGCCCCTGCGCGGCCTGGACGGCGGACGGTTGCGCGCCCAGATCGACCGTCAGCTTGAGCTTATGTTACGGGACGGCCGGCTGTACGCGCCGGTGGACGGCGCGCTGATACAAAGGTTTATATCTTCCCCAACCGGGCAACGGATGTTGCGCGCCGGCGAAGTACACCGCGAATGGGCCTTTACCCTGCGCATGGACGCGCGGGAGGCCCTGCCCGATTCGGGCGCGGAGGGGCAGGAAATCCTGGTGCAGGGCGTAATCGACTGCTGCTTTATGGAGGAAGGCGACTGGGTATTGCTGGATTACAAGACCGACCGCGCCAGCGATAAGCGGGCGCTGCTTGAGCGCTACCGGCCGCAGCTTGCGCTGTACGCGCGCGCGCTGAGCGAAATTACGCGCCGCCCGGTTAAGCAGTGCCTATTGTGTCTGCTGCGCGGCGGCGACGTGCTAAACGCGGATATCGCCATGGACGTTAAGGGGAAATAGATTTTTACGGGGGGAGAAAAAGTATGTGGTTTGTATACGCCGTACTTTCGGCCGTGTTCGCGGCCATAACCTCTATTCTGGCCAAGGTGGGCATTCGCGGGGTGGATTCCAATCTGGCCACCGCGGTGCGCACCATCGTGGTGCTGGCCATGGCCTGGGGCGTGGTTTTCGTGACCGGCGCGCAAAAGGGCGTTTGCGCCCTTACGCGTCAAAATATATTGTTTTTGGTGCTTTCAGGCCTGGCCACCGGGCTTTCCTGGCTGTTTTACTACCGCGCGTTGCAGCTGGGCGAGGTATCCAAAGTAGCGCCCATCGACAAGCTGAGCATTGTGCTTACGCTGATTATGGCCTTTGTTTTTCTCAAGGAACCCTTTACGCTTAAAACGGGCATAGCGGGCGCGCTGATTACGGCGGGCGTTCTGGTGCTGGCCTTTTAGCCGCGTATGCTTTAGCCAAACAGCGCGCACGCGTGGTAGACGACCACCGCCGCGCCGTAAGCGCCGGCCAGCTGCCAGGCGGCGGCAAAAAGGGTAAGCTTAAGCGAGCCCAGCTCGCGCCGCATCGCCGAAAGCGCGGCGATGCAGGGCGTGTACAAAAGCGTAAAGGCCAAAAACGCGGCGGCGGAAGCCGGGGTAAAGTATTGGCCCAGCGCCGCGGGCAGCGCGTCCGGCGATCCCGCGCGGCAGAGCACCTGTAGCGTAGATACCACCGCCTCCTTGGCCACCAGCCCGCTTATCAGCGCGGCGCACTTTTCCCAGCCGTCCAGCCCCGCAGGCGCCATGACCGGGGTAATCCACGCGCCCAGACGGGCGAATATGCTTTCCCCTCCGTATCGCGCCCAGGTAAGCGCGGGCGTAAAGCTTTGCAAAAACCAGACCGCCACGCTCATGAGAAAAATCAGCGTGCCCGCGCGCAGCAGGAAATCTCTGGCGCGCGCGGCCACGCGGCGGCCCAGCGCGCGCAACTGCGGCATGCGGTAAGGCGGCAGTTCCATAAGAAACGGGGTTTGCCCGCCTTTTAGCAGCGTGCCGCCAAGCAGGCGCCCGGCAAGCGCCAGAGCGCACACGCCGGACAGGTAGATCAGCGCGATTACCCACCCGCCGCTCGCCGGCCAGAACGCGCCGGCAAACAGCGCGTATACCGGTAGTTTTGCGCCGCAGGACATATTGGGCAATAGCAGTATGGTCATGCGCCGGTCGCGCTCGTCATCCACGCCGCGCGCGCACACCACCGCCGTGGTGGTGCAGCCCAGCCCCATCACCAGCGGAATGAACGCGCGCCCGCTGATCCCCAGCGCGCGCAGCGCCCGATCGGCCAAAAAGGCGGCCCGCGCCATGTAGCCGCTCTCCTCCAGCAGCGCCATCAGCGCAAACAATATCAAAATCTGCGGCAAAAAGCCTATCACGCCGCCCACCCCGGCAATCGCTCCATCCAACACCAGCGAGCGCATCTGCCAGGGCGTATTAAGCGCGCTTAACGCGTGCGCGGCCAGGCGCGCAAAACAGCCCACCGCCCGGTCGCACCAGGCGCTCAGCGCGCTGCCCGGCGGCCCGAAGGTCAGGTAAAACATGGCCCCGAGTATGGCGAAAAAGGCGGGGTAGGCGCTCAGCCTTCCCAGCAGCACGCGGTCGGCGCGCGGCTGGGCCCACGCCTCGCGCGCGGCGCGGTAGCGGCCGCTTTCCAGCGCGCGGTCGATAAAGGCATAGCTTTGGCACACCGCGCGGGTAAAGGCGGCGTAATCGCCGGGCGTTTCCGCCCGCGTTATCGGGGCGCGCGGCCGGCCCGCGCAGGCGGCCAGCAATCGCAAAAGCGCGTTTAGCCCTTCGCCTGTGCGCGCCGAGATCAGCACAACCGGCATGTCCAGCGCGCGCGAAAGCGCGGCCGGGTCGATATGGCCGCCCCGCCTTTTAAGCTCGTCCGCCTGATTGATCGCCGCCACCACCGGGCGGCCCAGCCGCTTAATCTCAAGCGCCAGGTACAGCGACCGCGACAGCGCGGCGGCGTCCAGCACGCACAGCGTAATATCGTACGCGCCTTGCAAAAGAAAATCGCGGCTCACCCGTTCCTCCACGGCATAGGCCCGCATGGAATAGATGCCCGGCAGGTCGTTAAGGACGATTTCGCACCCTTCAAAGCGCAGCCGCGCCTGCTTTCGTTCCACGGTTACGCCCGGCCAATTGCCCACGCGCAGGTTCGCGCCGGTCAGCGCGTTAAGCAGCGTGGTTTTTCCGCAATTTGGGTTGCCGGCCAGCGCCACCGACAGGCTGCTCATGGATCCACCGGGCGCACGCGCACGCCCCGTATGTCCCGCCCGCGCAGGGTTAACGCGTATCCGCGCAGCCATACCTCGATTGGGTCGCCCATGGGCGCGCGCCGGCCCATGCGCACGCGCGTACCCGGCGTAAGGCCCATTTCCAGCATGCGGCGCGTAAACGCCCCGTCCTTTCCAACATCCTCCACACGGGCGCGCTGGCCCGTGCGCAATTCGCTTAGCGAGCACGTCTTTTCCATACGTGTCCCTCCTCTCCAGTGCAGGCTATGCGCGCGGGCGCGGACAAATGTGCGCGGCGCAAAAATCAGGAAATTTATGGAGAGTCGATGGATTAACTTCATCATGGCTTTTTTCTTGGGCGCAAATGTTGTATAATAAATACACTAACCGGTTTCGGAGGCGCAAATTTTGACGGACGAGTTTTTTGACCTGGTGGTGATCGGCGCGGGCCACGCCGGATGCGAGGCCGCGCTGGCCGGCGCGCGCATGGGCCAGCGCACGCTTTTGTGTACGCTCAACCTGGATTCCATCGCGCTGATGCCTTGCAACCCGGCCATCGGCGGCACGGCCAAAGGGCACCTGGTGCGCGAGGTAGACGCGCTGGGCGGCGAGATGGGGCGCGCCATAGACGACACGCTGATCCAGTCGCGCATGCTTAACACCGCCAAGGGCCCGGCGGTACACTCGCTGCGCGCCCAGGCCGACAAGCGCGCGTACCAGGCGCGCATGCGGCGCGCGCTGGAAAGCGAGCCTTTGCTGAAAATACGCCAGGCGGAAATCTGTTCCATCGAAACGCAAAACGCGCGCGTATGCTCGGTGCGCACCACGACCGGCGCGCGTATCGGCTGCCGCGCGGCGGTGGTCGCGGGCGGCGTATATTTAAACAGCCGCATCATCATCGGCGAGGCCAGCTGGGCGGGCGGGCCGCAGGGGCTGGTGAACTCACCTACGCTGGGCCGTTCGCTGGAATCGCTGGGGTTTAAGCTGCGCCGCTTTAAGACCGGCACGCCCGCGCGCGTGGACGGGCGCACGGTGGATTTTTCCAAAATGGCGCCGCAGCCGGGCGACGAGCCCATCACCCCGTTTTCCTTTATGACCGACGCGCCGCTTGAAAACCGCGCGCTGTGCTATCTTACCTACACGACGCCTGAGACCAAGCAAATTATTTTATCAAATTTGCACCGCGCGCCCATGTATTCGGGCGCGATTCATGGAACGGGCGCGCGGTATTGTCCGTCTATAGAAGATAAGATGGTGCGTTTTGCGGACAAGGAACGCCACCCGATTTTCTTGGAGCCCGAAGGGCTTAACACGGTGGAGTGGTACGTGCAGGGCATGTCCACCTCCATGCCCGAGGACGTACAGCGCGATATGTACAAAACCGTGCCCGGGCTGGAGCGCGCCGACATACTGCGCCTGGCCTACGCCATCGAGTACGAGGTGATCGATTCCACGCTGCTCGACGGCGCGCTGTGCGCCAAGGGGATTAAAGGGCTGTATTTTGCCGGTCAGATCAACGGCACGTCGGGCTATGAAGAAGCCGCGGCCCAGGGCCTGGTGGCCGGCATGAACGCCGCGCTGTATCTTCAGGATCGACCGCCGGTGCTGCTTACGCGTTCGGACGCCTACATCGGCGTGATGCTGGACGATTTGACCACCAAGGGCGTGGACGAGCCCTACCGCATGATGACTTCGCGCGCGGAATACCGGTTGCTGCTCCGGCAGGACAACGCCGACTTGCGCCTGACCGAAACGGGCTACGCGGCCGGGCTGGCCGGCGAGGACCGGCTTACGCGCATGCGCAAAAAGCGCGGCGAGGCGGCGCGCCTTATGGAATTTATGCGCAATACCCGCGTGCCCTGTTCGTCGGCCGCGCGGCTGTTGGCCAGCCGCGGCGAAGCCGCGCCCGCCGGCGCGACCGTTTCGCTGTGCGAATTGATTCGCCGCCCGGGCGTCGAGCCCGAAGACCTGGCCGGCCTTGCGCACGAGCTTGCCGCCTGCGACGCGGGCGCGCTTTATCAGGCGGCGATCGACCTGAAATACGAGGGGTATCTGGAACGCCAGCGCGCCCAGATTAAACGGTTTGAGCGCGCCGAAGCGCTGCGCATCCGCCCGGATATGGATTATATGTCCATGGGCACGCTGCGCATCGAGGCGCGGGAAAAGCTTGAACGCGCACGGCCCGCCAACCTGGGGCAGGCCTCGCGCATACCCGGCGTGTCGCCGGGCGACATCGCGGTGCTTATGGTACATCTGGAACGGGAGCGGCGCGGCGCGCCGGAGAAAAACAACCAATCTTAGAAGGGGTGCTTGTAATGGCCAAATGGATCAAAGCGATGGCGCTGGCAATCTGCCTGACGCTGGCCCTGCCCTGCGTAATGGCGCTGGCCGAAACGGCGGATGGCGGGGATACCGTCGTTGCCGCCCAGGACATCACCAGCAGCTGCTCGTTTAAGCTGAGCGAGGGCAAGGCCAAGAACATGCTGGATGACAAGCTTTCAACCGGGTGGAAAAACTCCAAGGCCAAGGCCAAGATCGTTATAACGCTGCCGGCGGATCAGACTGCCGGCGGGCTGTATATTGAATGGTATAAAAAGCCGGGCAATTATACCATTACCGAGTACGACCAAAACGGCGAAGAAGTGGCCAGCTACGGCCGCAATTCGGCCTATACCGGGGTGGTAAACTATTTCCCGCTGACCAGTGAAACCAAAAAGGTATTGCTCACGCTTTCCAATAAAAACGAGGCAATTTCCACCCTACGCATATACACCGAAGGAGAGTTGCCCGACCAGGTTCAAAACTGGTCGGCGCCGCTGGAAAAGGCCGATTTGATGGTGATCGCGGCCCATCCGGGCGACGAATACGTATACTTTGGCGGCGCCATCCCCTATTACGGGCTGGTGCGCGATAAAGACGTAGAGGTCGTATACATGTCCAACTGCGGCCGTTCCCGCGTGCAGGAGGCGCTCAACGGGCTGTGGGCGATCGGCATGACCAACTATCCCGAATTTGTGGGGCTGGCCAACAAATCCACCAAGACGCTGACTAACGGCGTCAAGGCCTGGGGCGGCAAAAACGCCGTGCTCAAGGTGCTGGTCGCGCGTATCCGGCGTTATCAGCCCGAGGTAATCGTGACGCACGATTTAAAGGGCGAGGACGGCGACGGCGCGCACCGCGCGGTGGCCAACCTG
>CAWVLE010000107.1:0-5233 GCA_963929805.1 uncultured Eubacteriales bacterium
GAAAGCGCCGGGAACATGGCGCGCCGCCCGCCCTCGAACAGCTCCTTCGCGCCGCCCAGCACAAAAAGCGCGTCGTCTTCGTCCAGGGCCTGTTCGGCCTGTACGCGCAGGCCTTCCCGCGCCAAAGGGGTAAATCCCAGCGCCACGCGCCGCCCGGCCGCGCCGGGCAGCCCAGCCAGTATGCGCTCAAGCGGCAGGGGTGCTTCGCCAAACAGGTCGTAGCAGGTGGGCGCGCCCTCGTTTTCGCCCCAGACGCACACCGTATCCAGCGCGGGGGAATAGTAAACGCAGTCCTTCAGAAAATCCGTCAGGTAAAACATAATCAGGCCCCAGTTGTCCTCCATCGCCAGCGCGGAAAACCGGTTGGATTTGCCGTAGCAGCGCCCAAGAATCGCGCGATGCTCCGCGCGGCCCATATCCAGCCTTTCAAATGCGGGGCCCTCCGCGCCGGGCACGGTGAAAAAGCGGTGCTCATAGCGCCGTTCAAATCCAAAACGCGGGTAAAAATCCAGCACGGTATGGTTGGCAAACAGATACATGCCGTCGCACGCGCCCGACCAGTCGCGCATCACGCGCTCCATCAGCCGGCGCGCGAGCGCGCGTCCGCGCAGTTCGGGCGCGGTCATCACCGTGCCCAGCTGCACAAAGCGCCTTGCCTTGCCCTGACAGCGCATGTCCATTACGTTGACCGACACGTTGGCCACCACGCGCCCCGCGTCCGCCAGTACGTAGGGGATGTACCGGCCGGTCCAGTATCCGCCTTGGTACCACTTGTCAAACGACAGGCCGAATACCTGCCGCGCCAGATCCATAAAGCTGCGCCGCAGCAAAGGGTTGTCTTTCACCTGTACGGTCAGTTCGTATTCCACGTTTTCCCTCCTTACAGGCGCGGCGTCCCGCTTTCAGGTCCGCGCAGCGTTTTTTCCATCGCATAATTTCGCATGCCTACCCCGTTTCGCTCCACCCACCGGCTTTCGACGGCGCGGTAGCCGCGCTTTTCAAAAAAGGGCCGGGCGGTGATCGAGGCGTGCGTTAGGATTTTCTCTACCGCAAAGGCGCGCTCCAGCCGGCCGCACAGCGCGCTCGCCACGCCGCGCCGCTGGTAGTCGCGGTGTACGTACAGCCTGTCCAGGTATCCGGTTTCGTCTATATCGCCAAAGCCGGTTATCTTTTCCCCGTCCAGCGCCACCAGCGTATAGTGCCGGGCAAAAAGGCGGCCCCAGCGATCCGCGTCCATATCGCGCGGCGCCCACGCGTCCAGCTGCGCGGGCGAATAGTCGGCGGCGTTTACGCTGTGCACGGTGTCGTAAAACAATCGCGCCATCTGAGCCAAATCCTCAGGCCGGTATCGCCTTATCATCATTTCCTTCGCTCCCCGCAAGTTCCCTTCCGCTGAAATTTCCGCTTTTTCGGTTCCCGGTCGCGCTCTACACCCTGCCGGTCGCGACGGCCTCCACCGTCGTGCCCAAGTCGATCACCGCGCCCTCGCGGTCGCCGGCGGAGTTTGCGTTTACCCGCGTATCGACGCGCAGCTCGCCCAGCGCGCCCTGTTCGCGCGCGCGCGCCACGGCCTCTTCGCGGGCCTGCGCGCGGGCAAACTCCACCGCCGCTTCCAGACGGTCAAACTTTTCCCTTTCGCGCGCGGCGTACACCGTATATCCGGCGACGCCCTCGGTCGTATACACGGGCGAAATGGAAACCCTGGCCCGCGCAGTGATGTCCGCGCTGATCGCGCCCACCGCGTTTGCCACCTCGGCGTGGGGCGGTATGACGCACTCCGCGCCCAGAATTTGGGCCACGCGGGGCAGAAAAATGTGGGTGGGCGCGCCGATGCCGATCAAGCCGGCGCGCGTGTCCAGGCGAAGGCCCAGCAGCTCGCCGCCCAGTTTCTGCTCAAAGCCCAAGTCGATCAGGGCGGCCATCTGCGCGTCCACGCCCCGGTCAAACACGCGAGGGTACTGCTGGGATAACAAAATACGCACGATATTGCGGTACAGCTTTTTGCACACCAGATCGTATACCGCCTGGCAAAGCCGCGCCAGGCCCTGTTCGCCCTTTCCAAATTGGGGCGTCTGTTTTAGCAGGAACTTCGCGCCCAACACGGACGCGGCCTTGTCAAACCGGTCAAAATCGCCCAGTATGTGCATGATGTCGGTGGGCGTAAGCCCGCAGCGCATGACGACGCCCTCGCGTTCCAGGCGCGCGCTCTTTAAATTGTATACGTCTATGCGGCCGGAGCCCAGCATGACCGGGCCCGCCTTGAGCGCATCGATCAGGCGCAGTTCGTAACCGCTGTAATTGTGCGAGGCGGGCGGCCGCCTGACCAGATACAAAAATTCATGTAGCGGCAGCGTGCCGGCCTTTCCGCTTTGGAGCAGCTCCTCGAGCGCGCGCTTCATTTCGGGATGTTCCTGCGCGGCCACGCACAGCGGCTGAACGCGCCTGTCGTCCAGCGCCGGACGGCCGTTTTCCACCGTGACGCGGCTGTCCCCGCCCAGCGCAAAGGTGTCGATAAACACGCCCTGGATCTGCGTTCTGTAGCCGCCGATGCGGATGCCGCTGGTGGTCAGGGGTCTATCCGCCCTTACGACGGAGATATCGGTGGTCGTGCCGCCCATGTCCACGATCAGCGCGTTTTTCAGGCGGGACAGGCTCCTGGCGCCGATGACGCTGGCCGCCGGGCCGCTGAGAATGGTCTTGACCGGATGCTTAAGCGCCATGTCCTCCGACATCAGGCTGCCGTCGCTGCGCACGATCATTTCCCTGGCCTCAATGCCCCGCTTTTTAAGGGCGGCCGCCACCGCCTCCATAAACTCCTTCACGACCGGCATAAGCCTTGCGTTTAGCAGGGCGGTGCTGCCGCGCTCTATAAAGTTTAATTCCCCCGCGATTTCGCTGGCCATGACCAGCGGCACGGGAAATTTTTCGCCCAGTTTTTCGCGGGCGCGCTTTTCTACGGCCGCGCCGTTGCGCAGCGCGTTTACCTCGGCCACCGCCAGCGCCTGCGCGTCCGAAAACCATTCGCGCTCCCTTTCGGCCGTCTCGTCCCAATCCGGATGATCCACCGCCGTGCCGTCAAAACTGCTTTTGGTGTCGATGCACAGCACGTCCTCTTCGTTAAGCCCGTAGCGCGCCTTTGCGCCGATCCATTTAAGCGTTTCGCGCGTGGTGCCCAGCAGCACCAGTTTAGCGCGGCCGCCCTTGTTTTCCACGCAGGCGTTGGTGGCCAGCGTGGTGGACAGCGAAATCACGCGCGCCTGCTTTAGCAGGCCGTCGGGCAGCGCGGCAAGCGCGTTTAAGATTCCGGTTTGCAAATTTCCCTTTGTGGTAAGCGCCTTACCCTTTGCGATAACCTCGTTTTTTTCCAGGTCGCACAGCACCGCGTCGGTGTAGGTGCCGCCCGTGTCGATACCGATCCCCAGTTTCATCTATCTTTCTCCCGTCGCGTATTCATATCTTTGGGCATAAGCCGCTTGCATTATAGCACAGCGCGCTTAAGGACGCCATATGGTTTTATATATCGCGGCTCAAAGAATTTTGTCCGATTGGAAAGCCCGGCCGGCATGGCTTTTTACGCGCTTCAAAATTTTGGCGGTAAAAGTTCACTTTTACGTCATTACCTGCGCGGCCTGATTTTATATAATAGTCTCGTATTTGGAAATTGGCGGGCTTTTATGAAGCGCCGCGAAAAGCGCCAAAACCGGGGGCCGGTTTTGCCCGCCGCTTTCACACGGTTTCGCGCTAAAAGTTTTTTTAAAATCCGCGCTGCGCGAATGCGCGGCTGTCCGGATTGCCGAATATGTCGCCGTACGGCATTGCAAAAGGAGAAGAAAAGCACGATGAATAAGGACAACGTATCTTCCCCCAGGGCGGTTTCGCTGGAAGAATTGCTGGCCAGCGGAAACCCGGAAGAATTTATCGAATCGGCCTACCGTTTCAGGAAGCTGATGATGCAGTACCAGTGCGCCATGCTGGAGGTGCAGACCAAGTTTGAGGTTTTAAACAACGAACTGTCGCTTAACAGCGAAGACAACCCGATTGAGTCCATCGCCTGCCGGCTGAAAAAGCCCGCCAGCATCATAGAAAAGCTCCGGCGAAAAGGGTTGGACCTTTCCATAAGCAGCATCGAGCAAAATCTTCGCGACGTGGCCGGTATTCGTATCATCTGCTCTTTTCCGCAGGACATATACCGCCTGAGCGAAAAAATCTGTTCTCAGGACGATATACGCTTGATTGAAAAAAAAGACTACATCCAAAATCCCAAGGAAAACGGCTATAGAAGCCTTCACCTGATACTGGAAGTGCCCGTATTTTTTGCGGACGAAAAAAAGTGGCTGCCCGTAGAGGTGCAGTTCCGTACCATCGCGATGGATTTCTGGGCAAGCATAGAACATAAAATGCGCTACAAAAAGAAGATAGACCATCCGGCCGCCGGCCTGCTTTCGCAGGAGCTGCGCCGGTGCGCCGACGGCATTCACGCGATGGACCTTCGCATGCAGGCGATCAGCGAGCAAATCGCCGCCTGGCGAGAGGAGGAGCCGGTATAGCCGCGAAGGGCGAAGCGCACACGCGCCCGCCGCGGCGGCGTTTATCCGGCTTAGGCAAATTTACGCAACCCGCCCGGGCCCTTTGTCAGGCCCGGGCGGGTATGCTTTTTCGGATATCAACGCTTATACAGTTTTGCCACGATTATGCCGAGGATCAGCGCCGCCGCCGAAACGCCAATCCATATCCAGCCGGTCAGACCGGACGCGGCGCTTTCGTCCGCGCGCCCGTCAAAGCTGAAACCGCCGCCGGGCATTTGGCCCATTCCGCCGGAGGGGCGGCCCGTGCCGGCGTCTTCCGCCGCGCCGGAACCATCCTCCGGCGCTTCGTCCGCCGTCTGTGTTTCAGATTCCTGTTCCGGCGCGCCGCCGGTCGCGTCGCCGGCGGAGCCTGCAGGATCAGCGTTTCGCGAAAGGCCGGCGTCTTCCATCTCTTCCGGCGCCGTTTCGGCAAAATCTTCTATCGCATCGGCAGGCGGGCATATCGCCGCCGCCAAATCCGCCCTTGCCGCCGCCCATGGAGCCCATGTCGGAGAGGGAAATGTCCGAGGCGTCCACGTAGCGCATGTCGCCGGTGGTCTCGCCGTTTTCAAGCTGCGCGAAAATGCTCTGGCTGCGAAGATCGCAAAACGCGCGGAGCGTCTCTACGCCCAGTTCAAATTCCTCATGGGTATAAAAGGCGGTGGGGT
>CAWVLE010000108.1:0-2669 GCA_963929805.1 uncultured Eubacteriales bacterium
GTAATGCGCACCACCTGGCGCGCAAAGCCGCTGACCGCCAGCAAAAAGCCCACGCCGGGCAGACAACAAAACAACAGAGAAAAGCAACTGTGCCAGAACCCGCGCCACATTTTACGGCACTCATCCCGCTCATAACTTTTTGAATATTTTGGCATCGGTCCATTCACCTTTCATAGGCATTTTACGCCGCCCGCAACAGGAGATAAGGCTATTATAGCAGATATGCGATTTTTCAGCAAGCGGGCCCACCCCGACCGGATTGCATGAAAAAAATCCCTACTTTTTCATAGACGGAAAACAATGCCAGCAGGTTCCCGGAATGGGATGAATTTTCCGGAACAATGGCTGAATTTATATTTTTGCGCATATGCGGCGAAGCCGCCGCGTCACGGCGGCGGCGTACGGAAAATACATTAAAGAAGGAACGGGCGCGGGGATTTTAGGATTTGGGCAGGCCGGCAGAAGCCGCTTCCAGCGTAATAAGGCTTTCCTCGGAAAGCGCGCTCATCAATAACACGGCCGCGCGCGCGCTCTCGGCGGGAGGCAGCGCCATTTGCTCGAACAGATGCTTAACGCGCCGCATGCGTTTTTCCGCCTGTTCGGCAACCAATATGCCCTTTGGCGTCAACCGCGCCGCGCCGTAAGGCTTTTTTTCGATCAGGCCCGCGCAGCTCATAAAATCTAGCATCGTATGTACGGAGGGCCGCGACACGCCCAACGCTCTGGCCACGTCTTTGGAAGGGATCTGTTCCTTAACGCGGGAAAGCGCGAGCAGCGCTAGCAGACATCGAAGCTGGGTAAACGTCAAAGTCACCGCTATCCCTCCCCTTATAATATTGGGGGTACGCGTTGGCGCACCCCCATGCCTGTATGCCGGGCGGATCACCCGCTTCGCCGGATTACCGCCCACCGGGTATATGTATGCTTTAGTGGCGGCAGGAACCGGAACAATTGCCGCAGTTGCATCCGCATCCGCCTTTGCCTTTTATCCGGTCGCGGACCATTTTAAATACGATGGCGCCTACCAGCAGCGCTACGGCGCCGCCCACGATCCATGTTGCCATAACGGATTCCTCCTTTGCGACGCGCTCATGCGTTAACGCGCACGTTGTGGGTCAGATGATTTTCGTCGTACCGGTTGCGCCTTAGCAGCATGTACGCGATCAGGGCGACCAGCGCGATGGCGATGGCGCTGCCCAGGCTGAAGCCCACAGCGAACGTCAGCCCCAATTGATACACGATGAAGGCGATTATGTAAGCGAACACACACTGATAGCCAATGGCAAACCACGTCCATCTGGGGCTGTTCATTTCGCGTTTGATTGCGCCGATGGCCGCAAAGCAGGGCGCGCACAGCAAATTGAACAGCAGGAAGGAGAAGGCCGCAAGCTGTCCGTGTCCGCCGCTGGATTCGTCAAAGCTCTGCGCGATAGGCGATAGAGCGGCGGCTTTGTCGTCGTCGGACATCTCTTCATCCTCCAATATGCCCATGGCCGCGTCCTCGCCGTTTTCGTCGGTTACGCTATAGAGCACGCCAAAGGTGCCGACTACCTCTTCCTTGGCCACCAGGCCCATTACGGTAGCGACGGTGGACTGCCAGTTGCCAAAGCCCAGCGGTTTGAACACCGGCGCTACTGCGCCGCCGATTTTGCCCAGCACGCTGTCGTCGGAATTTTCCACCGCGCCGAATACGGCCGGCGCGTCCACGGTTTCTGCCGCCGCGACCTCTAAACCGGCGGGTTGCTCAACCGGGGCGGGCGCCCAGCCATAGCTGGAGGTAAACCAGATAAAGATGCTGGCCACTACGATGACGGTGCCCGCGCGTTTGATAAAGCTCCAGCCACGTTCCCACATGCTGCGCAGCACGTTGCTGAGGGCGGGCGCGTGGTAGGCGGCAGCTCCATGACGAAAGGCGCGGGATCGCCCGAGAAGGGGCGGGTCTTTTTCAGCATAATGCCGCTTACGATAATCGCGGCCACGCCGATAAAGTAAGCGCCTACCGATACCCATCCGGAATTATGAAACAGCGCGCCGGCGATCAGCGCCACGATGGGCATTTTAGCGCCGCAGGGGATGAAGGTGGTGGTCATGATGGTCATTTTACGGTCGCGGTCCTGTTCGATGGTGCGCGAGGCCATCACGCCCGGCACGCCGCAGCCCGCCGCAATCAACATGGGGATAAAGCTCTTGCCCGATAGGCCGAACTTTCGGAAGACACGGTCCATGATAAAAGCTACGCGCGCCATATAGCCCACGTCTTCCAGTATGGCCAACATTAAGAACAGCACCAGCATTTGGGGCACAAAGCCGATCACCGCGCCTACGCCGCCGATGATGCCCTCGCCGACCAGGCCCACAAGCCAACCCGCCGTGCCCAGGCCGGTAAGATAGTCCATTACGGGCGTCTGAATCCATTCGGCCACAAATACGTCGTTTGTAAAGTTGGTTACGATATCCCCGATGGTCTGTACGGATACGTAATATACGAACCACATAATCAGCGCAAAAATGGGCAGGCCAAGATACCGGTTGGTAATCACGCGGTCGATCTTGTCCGATCTGCTCAGCGCGCCTTTTGGTTTTCCCTTTTTCACGCAGGTGGCGATCAGCTTGCTGATGTAGGCGTAACGCTGGTTGGTAATGATCGATTCGGCGTCGTCGTCCATTTC